>DASUMF010000167.1:0-6621 GCA_036277835.1 Acidimicrobiia bacterium | reverse complement strand
TGCTCGCGCCCACCAGGCAGGCCCCAGAGGTGTGCGCCGGTTCGATGCGATGCGAATGCACCGGGACCAACAGCGAAGAGCGCCGCCGTCACCTCCGCGCGCGCCGACGTCGGTGAGCCGGAGGATCGGTACACCTCGTCGTACACCCGAGCCCAGCGTCCCGAGGCCAGGCGTCGGGTGATCTGACGCGGGGTCGCGCCCGCTTCGAGCGCGACCGACCGCGGGAAGACGCCGTGGTGGTCGGCTGCGAAGCGACTGATCTGGACGTCAGGGCCGTCGGGAGAGCGCGGCGACGAAGGCGACGACTGCATGACCGAGTCAACGAATCGGCGCTCGCCGTGTCTCATCCAGGCTTTTGGCGTCTGCAGACAACCGTATAGGTACCTGGCAGACGCCAAAACGGGGAGGGGGAGGGGCATAGGTTGACGGCCGTGCCTCGGGAGCTGGTCGACGCGACGGTGCGGCTCCTCGCGGCGCACGAGCCCGTGGACGCGCGGGAGGCGTCGTCGGTGGCTCGCGTCCGCGACGAGCTGCGCCGTCTCGACACGCCGTTCGACGAGCACGCCGACCTCGTGCACGTCACCGGATCGGCCGTCGTGATCGGTCCGCGCGGCGTACTGCTCCTCGTGCACCGCCGCATGGGATTCTGGATGCAACCGGGTGGGCACGTCGAGGCGGGCGAGTCGCCCTGGGACGCCGCAGTGCGCGAGACGCGCGAAGAGACCGGAGTCCTCGTCGATCACCCTCCGACCGGCCCGTGCCTGGTGCACGTCGACGTGCACCAGGCGGCGCGCGGCCACACGCACCTCGATCTCCGCTTCCTCGTGCTCGCACCGACCGACGACGAGCCTTGCCCTCCTCCGGGCGAGAGCCAGCAGGTGCAGTGGTTCGCCTGGGCCGACGCGTTCGACGTCGGTGACGCGTCGCTGCACGGCGCGTTGCGCGCCGCGCAGCCGCTGGTGCGTCAGTACGTCGACGGCTGAGCGCTCGCGGCCGCCGGCGCGCCGCCGCCCAGTGGGAAGCGCGCCCGCACCCGCCACGCGCCCACCGTCGCGGAGCCGGCCATGAGCCAGACGTCTGACGCCCGCGCCGCGATCGGCAGCGCAGGCTCGACGGCGACCCCGGCGCGGCGCAGCGCGTCGACGCCACCGCGGTCACCGACCGTGAGGTGGGGCGTCACGTCGTCGAACGCGCCCTCGTACGGCCGGTAGGCGGGGAAGCGCGCCTGCACGAGGTTCGTGAGCGCCACGAACGGCGCTGCGGGCTCCGGCGCGAGGTACACGACGGTGTCACCGAACCACGCGACGCGGGCCAGCGCGAAGTCGAACGGCGCGGCGCCGGCGAACAACGCCCGCAACGTGCGGACGACGCCGTCGGAGATCTCGTCGGGCGGCATGAAGGGGTAGAGCACGGTCACGTGCGCGGGCACCCCGTGGACGGCCGACGGGTCCAGTCGCTCTCGCCACGGCGCGACCACCGCCGTCGCCGCGGGGACGGGCACGACCAAGCCGCTCTCGGCGGGCGCGTTCACGGCTCGGTCGAGGGCTCGTGCTCGGGCTTTGCGATCTGATCGAGCACGCGTCCGCGCGCGCCCGGGAGTCGGAGCACACCACCGAGCGCGGCGAGCTCGCGCACGATGGCCGCGTCGACCGGATCCCGTTCCGCCTCGAGCAGCAGCTGCTTCGTCGCGACGAGCGACGACAACGGCTGCGCGGCGATGCGCGTCGCGAGATCGAGCGCTTCGGACAGCAACGCGTCGGCGGGGTGCACCGCCAATGCCAGACCGATCTCGACGGCCCGGGCGGCGTCGACCCACTCCGAGGTGAACAGCAGCTCGGCGCTGCGCTGCCGACCCACCAGGCGCGGCAGGAGCACCGTGCTCCCGGCCTCCGGCACCGCGCCCATCGTCGTGAACGACATGCGGAGCCGAGCCCGATCCGACAGCAGCACGATGTCGCAGTGCAGGAGCATGGTCACGCCGATGCCGACCGCCGCGCCGTTCACCGCTGCGAGCAGTGGCTTCGGGAACGTCGAGAGCGCGGGGAGGAACGCGTCGAAGCCGGCCGCGAGGGAGTCGGACGGATCGGCCGGCGCCTGCGCGTCGGACGGCGCGTCGGACGACGCGTCGGCCTCGTCGCCCGCGGCGCCTCTGGCCATCACCTTGACGTCGGCACCGGCCGAGAACACGCGGCCGGCACCCGTGATCACGACCACGCTGACGTCGTCGTCGTCCGCAGCCTCGTCGAGTGCGCCGGCAACCGCGTCGTAGAGCGCGCGGTTGAAGGCGTTCGCCGAGTCGACACGGTTCAACGTGACCACCCGGACCGCACCGTGGTCGGCGACCAGCACCAGCGGCTCCGTCATGGTGTGCTCCTGTCCCGGTTCGGCCACCGTGGTCGCGGCGAATCTACCGAGTCGCGCGCCGACGAGCGCGGCCCGCCCGCTCGGCCGTGCACGATCCGGGCTCGCCGCCGTAGCGTGCGCTCGACCAGCCGAGGAGGAGCAGATGGAACGCCAGGAGCGCGAGACCGTCGTCTACGAGAAGGACGGACCGGTGGCCCGCATCATCCTGAACCATGCCGAGAAGGCGAACTCGCAGAGCTCGGAGATGGTCTGGGACGTCGAGCACTGCCTCGACGACGCCGAGCACGACTACGGCATCAAGGTGGTGGTGCTCAAGGCGAACGGCCGGGGCTTCTCCGCCGGTCACGCGATGGCCGGGCCCGGCGGCTTCCCGGAGTTCGCGGCGGCCGCCGAGGCCGGTCACCCGTGGCAGGGCCAGTCGGAGCTGTTCCTCGGCCCGGTGCTGCACCTCTGGGAGTTCCCCAAGCCGACGGTGTCGGCAGTGCAGGGGTACGCGATCGGCGGCGGCACCTACTTCGCGCTGCTGCCCGACATCGTCATCGCGGCCGACGACGCGTACTTCCAGATGCCGCTCGTGCAGGGCCTGGGGTTCCCGGGTGGCGAGACGATGATGGAACCGTGGCTGTTCATGAACTTCCACCGGGCCTACGAGTACCTCTATCTCGCGCAGACGGTGGGCGCCGAGGAGGCGCGGCAGCTGGGCATGGTGAACCGCGTCGTCGCGCGCGCCGACCTCGACGACACGGCGGAGCTGGTCGCGCGTCAGATCGCGCAGGCACCGCTCTCCACGCTCATGGCCACGAAGTCGCTCGTGAAGCGTGCGTGGGAGGGGATGGGCCTGCGGGTGCACTGGCAGTCGTCGATCCACCTGATGGAGCTGGTCGGCCGAGCGGGTGACGTCGCGGCGTGGCGCAAGGAGAACGTCGACCTCGGGTACACCGGCGGACCGCGCCAGATCGCCGAGCAGCGATTCGCGGCAGCGGAGGCGGAGCTCCGCGATCGGTCGTCGGAGAGCGACAGCGCATCGTGACCGACGGCGCGCCGGCGACGGTGGCCGTGAACCTGATGTTCGGCCGCGCTTTCGTCGATGCGATCCGCGACGCCCTTCCCGGTGAGGTCGTGGTCGCGTCGGCCGAGCCCGGCGCGGCCGCTGCCGAGATCCTCGCCGTCTACACGAACGACGAGGCGTCGGTGCGCGGGTCGATCACGCCCGCGGTGCGCTGGATCCATGCCCTCAGCACGGGTGTCGACGGCTTCCCCTTCGACGCCGTCGGAGATTGCGCGTTCACGTGCTCGCGTGGTGCCGGCGCGGTGCCCATCGCGGAGTGGGCCATGGCGATGATCCTGGCCCAGGCCAAGCGACTGCCCGACTCGTGGGTCACCGAGCCGCCGGCGCGTTGGAGCGTCGCCGACCTCGACAGCGTCGCGGGTCGCACGCTCGGCCTCGTGGGCATCGGCGCGATCGGCACCGAGCTCGCCCGTCGCGCGCTGGCGTTCGACATGGACGTGGTCGCGTTCCGGCGTCGCGCCCTCGCGGCCCCGCTCGACGGCGTTCGGGTGGTCACGTCGTTGCCGGAGCTCCTCGGCGAGGCCGACCACGTCGTGGTGGCCGCGCCGGCGACACCGGCCACCCACCACCTCCTCGACGCCGACGCGTTCGCGGCGATGAAGCCAGGTGCGCACCTGGTGAACATCGCGCGCGGTTCGCTGGTCGACCAGGATGCGTTGCTCGCCGCGCTCGACGCGGGAGAGCTGGCGGCGGCGTCGCTCGACGTGGTCGACCCTGAGCCGCTCCCCGCGGGACACCCGCTGTACGCGCATCCCAAGGTGCGCGTGAGTGCGCACATCTCGTGGAGCACGCCGTTCGGCATGGCGCGCACCCTCGAGCTCTTCGTCGAGAACGTGCGCCGCTACCGCGCCGGCGCGCCGCTCGAAGGCGTCGTCGACGTCGCGGCCGGCTACTGAGCTACGTGGCTTACAAGAAGCCGTCGTTCATCAGGTTCTTGGTCGCGAACCAGCCGGGTACGGCGGGGATGAAGTTGGCGACGAGCTGGTTGGCGAGCACCGCGGCCACCGCCACCTCGGTGGGCACCCCGACCGCGGTGAGCGCGCCCGACATGCCGACCGACGCCACGGCCGTGCCACCACCCGGGATCGGCACGAGCGACGCGATCGTCCCGATGAAGATGTTCAGCGCGAGGACCGTCCAGTAGTTGATGCTCCCGCCGAACGCTTCGATGCAGATCAGCATGACGAGCGCGTACATCAGCGAGTTCACCGTGTTGCCGCCGAGCAGCAGCGCGACCCGCTTCGGCGAGCGGAGCGCCTCGCGGATCGTCGTCCACGCGCTCATAAGCGGCGGCATCACCAGCTTGCGCACCTTCGGCACGCCGAAGACGACGGCCGCGGCCACCACCGCGACGATGATCACGATCAGCACGAGCTCGGCGATGCTCGACGTGGGGATCTTCCCGAAATTGAGCGAGTCCGGCGACAACGCGATCGCGATGAACAGCAACACGATCGACTGCACGATGTTGCCGACGTTCGTGAGCAGACCACCCGACGCGACCGCGGACGCGAGATCGACGCCCTGCTTCTGGAGAAACCGGATCTGTGCGGCCATCCCGCCGACCGCCGGCACCGCGAGGTTCGAGAACGACATCGACAATTGGAGCTCTGCCGTGCGCACGAGGGGCAGCGGGATCGGCACCGTGCCCATGAGCGCGACCGCGGTCGCGAAGTTGGTGAGGAACGAGATGATCGTCGCGACCGCGAGCAGGAACCAGTCGGCGTCCTTGATCGTGTTGTAGAACTCCTCGGGGTCGCCCACCTGGCTCAGGAGCGCGAACACCGCGATCAACGTGCCGACGGCCATGAGCAGGCTGGTGGTGTTGACCCGGTACAGCTGCTGGAGCGGTGGTTCCTCCGTCTGCGCAGCCGTGGCGGCCGCGCCGCGCAGCTCCTCGAGTCGCTTGGAGAACGCCTTGCGCTCCTTGCGCTTCTCGGGGCGGAAGTCGCGGCTCAACGCCGCGGGCTGCAGCAGCGGGAGGGAGTCGATCACCGCCTGCGAGCCGATGCTGCGCAGCGCCGACGCGATCGCGCGATCGTCGCCGACGAGCGCGCTGGTTGCCGCCAGCAGCTCGGCGACGTCGGCGGCGCGCCCGTATGCGCTCGCGGCCGTGGTGGCGGCGTCGAAGCCGGTGATGCCGGGACCGTCGGGTGTCAGGACCACCCGGTGCGCGTTGAGGCCGCCGTGGGCGACGCGTGCATCGTGCATCGCGCCGACCTGGTGCCACGTCGCGTCGAGCGTGCGGTCGTCGACCGTCGCGACATCGGCGTCGGCGAGCGTCGGCCCCGCGAGCGGTCGCAGCGCGGCGAGCGCCGTGTTCGGCCCGGCGGTGCCCGCGACGAGCAGCTCCGGGACGCGCACGCCGGCGCGCTCGGCGAGCAACATGGCGAACCCGTCGTGCTCGATGGCTTCGAGTCGCGTGAGGTACAGCTGGGAGCCACCCTCCTTGTAGAGGAGGAAGCGCCAGAACCGCGCCAGGAGCTGCGCATCGGCCTCGTCGCGCCCGAGCACCCGGATCTCGACCGGGCCGTCGGCGTCGCTCGCCACCATCACGGTTCCGTGCGCGGGCTGGTGGGTCGCGAGCTCCACGCCGGCGGCGTCGACCCCGAGCTCGTGGAGAGCGGCCGCGACCTGGGCGCGTGTCGGGCGTCCGCCGGGAGAGCCGAAGGTGAGGTGGACTGCCGCGGCGAGTCCCCAGCCGAGCACGAAGGCGGCCAGGATCGCGTCGGGCACGCCGATGCCGAGGTACATCACCGAGATCGCGACGACGAGGGCGAAGAGCTGTCCGACGCGTCGCATCGGGCGGGTGAGGTACGGCGACGCGGTGCAGACGACCGCCACGATGACCGCGAGGCGCACCACCGGGAACCCGGGGGAGTCGTCGCTGATGCGCGTCACCGCGTCGAACGCTTTACTGATGCCCGCGTCGTTCACCACCACCGCGCCGATCGCGCGCGCGAGGACCCACGCAAGCACCCCGGCGATCGCGAGGTCGCGCGCCAATCGCCAACGACGCGCGACGAGCGCGGCCACCACCACGATGGCGAGCGCCCACAGCGCACCCAAGGTGTAGAGCGCGCGGAAGAGCGACTGGAAGTCGTCAGGGAGCCCGTTGAACAGCTGGAACAGGTCTTGTTCGGCCTGCCACGGCCGCGACCAGTGGACGATGAACGCCGCGAGCAGCA
>DASUMF010000166.1:0-2224 GCA_036277835.1 Acidimicrobiia bacterium | reverse complement strand
CGTCACCGTCACCATCGACGGCGTCGAGGTGCAGGCCCCGCGCGGCGAGCTGCTCATCAAGGTGGCGCAGCAGCACGGCACCTACATCCCGCGCTTCTGCTGGCACGAGCGCATGAAGCCGGTCGGCATGTGCCGCATGTGCCTCGTCGAGGTCGAGGGCATGCGCGGCATGCAGATCTCGTGCGCGACGCCCGTCTCCGACGGCATGGTCGTGCACACCACGAGCCCCAACGTGAAGTCGGCACAAGACGGCGTGCTCGAGTTCCTCCTGATCAACCACCCGCTCGACTGCCCGGTGTGCGACCGCGGCGGCGAGTGCCCGCTGCAGGACCAGACGCTCGCGTTCGGGCCAGGCGAGTCGCGCTTCGTCGAGGAGAAGCGCCACTTCGAGAAGCCGATCCCGATCAGCGACCTCGTGCTCCTCGACCGCGAGCGCTGCATCCAGTGCGGGCGTTGCACGAGGTTCGCGGCGGAGGTGGCCGGCGACCCGCTGATCGACTTCGGCGGGCGGGGCGGCACCACCGAGGTGATCACCTACCCCGACGATCCCTTCACCTCGTACTTCTCTGGCAACACGGTGCAGATCTGCCCCGTCGGCGCGCTCACCGCGAGCTCCTATCGCTTCCGGGCCCGGCCGTGGGACCTCCAGACCGTCGAGACGTCGTGCCAGACCTGCGCGGTGGGGTGCCGTGGCGCGTTGCAGAGCACGTCCAACCGGGTCGTCCGCATGCTCGGTGTCGACTCCGAGCCCGTGAACCAGGGGTGGCTCTGCGACAAGGGCCGCTACGGGATCGAGTGGGTGCACAGCGACGCACGCGTGCGCGTGCCCATGCGCCGCGACCGCTCGTCGGGCGAGCTCGTCGAGACGTCGTGGCCCGAAGCGCTCGACGCCGCGGCCGCCGAGCTGCAGCAGTCGCTCGACACCGCGGGGGCGGGTGCCATCGCGCTGATCGGCGGCGCCCGCGGCACCAACGAGGACGCCTACGTGTGGGGCCGCCTGGCCAAGGGCGTGCTGGGCACCGATCACGTCGACGCGCAGCTCGGCGACGGGCTCCCGGCCGACATGTTGCTCGGCCTGCCTCGCGCCGTGATCTCGGATCTCGACCGCGCGCGCGGCATCGTGCTGCTCGGTCCCGACCTCAAAGAAGAGCTCCCCGTGCTCGCGCTCCGCGTGCGACGCGCCGCCACCGACCTCGACGTCCCGTTGGTGGAGGTCGCGAGCCACGCCTCGGGGCTCACGCGCGAGGCCACCGCGGTGCTGCGCCACGCGCCCGGCGACGCGGGTGCGATCGTCGAGGCACTGGCGCGCGCGCTGGCCGGCAACGGCACCGCGTCGGGCGACGGACAGGTCGAGCGGGCCGTGGCTGCGCTCGACGGCCGCGACGGCGACATCGTGGTGGTGCTCGGTCGCCCCTCGCTCGCCGAGTCGCCCGCATCGGTGGTGCAGGCCGCCGCCGCGCTCGCTGCGCTCCCCAACGTGAAGTTCCTCTCGGCGCTGCGCCGCGGGAACGTGCACGGAGCGCTCGACGTCGGGCTCACGCCCGGGTTCCTCCCCGGCCGCACCACGCTGGCGGTCGGTCGCGACCGGTTCGCCGACGAGTGGGGCACCGTCCCGCAGTCGACCGGGCTCGACACGATCGGCATCCTGCAGGCCGCGGCCGATGGCGCGATCGACACCCTGATCGTGCTCGGCGCCGATCTCGAGTCCGACGTGCCCGATCGTGCCCTCGTCACGCGCGCGCTGGAGCGAGTGCGTTGTGTGATCGCGGTCGGCGCGTTCGCGTCCGATGTGGCCGCGCGTGCCGACGTGTTCCTCCCGACCACCGTGTGGGGCGAGAAGACGGGCACGATGTCGAACCTCGAGGGGCGCGTCCAGCGCGTCGCCCGCCTGATCACACCGGTCGGCTCGACCATGGACGACTGGCGCATCGCCGCCGATCTCGCGACCCGCTTCGGCGTCGACTTCGGCTTCGAGCTCGTCGACGACGTGCAGGACGAGCTCGCGCGCGTCGCGCCGGCGTTCGCCGGTGTCGATGCCGACCTCGTGCGCCGCGCCCGTGACGGCGCCGTGCTGCCGGTCACCGAGCACCCCGACGAGATCGTGCTGCACTCGGCGATCGGCGTGTCGGCCGGGGTGTCGTGGGAGCCCATCATCCCCGGCATCGCGTTCGACGAGACCCATCTGTCGTCCATCGGTACCGGCGCGGTCGAGGCGAGCGGCACC
>DASUMF010000165.1:0-2113 GCA_036277835.1 Acidimicrobiia bacterium | reverse complement strand
GCGCCGTCACGTCGACGCACAGGGGATGCGCCCGGCGATCGAGACCGTGTTCGGAACGATGCTGGAGGCGCCGATCCGCCAGCAGGTGCTCCTCATGACTGCGGAGGAGGACCGGGTCGCGGTGGTGAGCGAGGGCCACGCGGTCACGCTGGACGGCGTGCCGTACGACAACATGTACCACTTCTTGTTCGAGCTGCGTGACGGTCGGATCGCCGCGGTGTGGGAGTTCAACGACACGGAGCACGCGACCGCGGTGCTGCGTCGAGGTCGCGACGGCGGGCTTGGACTGCCCGATCCGTCGGTCGACGGGTCCGGCTGACTGCGGGCGGCGAACGATCCCGCGCCGGGATAGGGTTTGCTCAACGTTGTTCAAGCGGTGTTCCGGGGGAGGAATGTTGCAATGACGTCAACGCCGGAGTTGGGGAGTCGCGGGGTCTACCTCGCGGACGTCGAGCAGTCGCTGCCGTACCGGGTCTTCGATGCCGACCACCACTTCTATCCACCTGCTGACGCGCTCACGCGCCACATGCCGGCCGACATCGTCGACCGCGTGTTCCAAGGCGGCGAGTCGCGGCTCGTGCCCGACGAGGAGGGCGAGGTCGACGTCGCTCACGAGCGGCGCACCATCGGCGTCCACACGCAGCCCGAGGGTGGGCACGGCGGCGTCGACCTGTCGGAGATCCCCGAGATGGATGGCAACATCCCCATCCCCGGCGCGATGCTCAACAAGCTCAACCCGATGCGCGATCTCGACCAGCTGAGCCGCGCCGATCTCGTGACGCGCTACAACGAGATGCGGCCGGCGTTCGAGATGAAGGATCCGCGCCTCACACTGATGGACGCCCAGGGCGTCGAGGCGGCTGTGCTGCACGCGGTCGGCGGTGGTTGGCACGGCGCCTTCGCGCGTGGTGACGTCGAGGCGGGGTACGCCGCGGTGCGCGCGTTCAACGAGTGGTTGTTCGAGGACTGGGGCTACGCGCACGCGAACCGGATCTTCATCCCGGTGCCCATCCCGCTCTACGACGTCGACTACGCCGTCGCCGAGCTCGAGCGCGTGCTCGACCTCGGTGCGCGCATCATCAACCTCGACGCCGGTCCCGCCGGGTACGGCCGCTCGCCGTTCGACCCGTACTTCGACCCCTACTGGGCGCGCATCGACGAGTCGATCGCCCGGATCGCGGTGCACCTCGGTGGCGGCAACTACCAGAAGCACGGCGCGGACTGGAGCGAGAACCCCGACGACCAGTACCACCAGTTCGACGCGTTCCAGTGGGTCGCGTACTGGAGCGATCGGCCGATCATGGACACCGTCACGGCCATGATGTTCCACAACTTCTTCGGTCGGTTCCCCAACACGAAGGTGCTGATCGCCGAGTTCGGCACCGTGTGGGTGCCCTACCTGCTGCGCAAGCTCGACCACGCCACCATGCTCGGGCGCCGACCCAAGTGGGGGACGTTGCCCGGGCGGCCCTCCGGGCTCTTCAAGGACCGGTGCATCATCGCCCCGTACCCCGAGGAGAACCTGTCGCGGCCGATGGAGGTGCTGGGAACCGACTGCCTCGTGTTCGGCTCCGACTTCCCCCACTCCGAGGGGCTCCCGGACCCGATGCAGTACGTGACGCAGCTGCGCGGCCTCGACGACGACGTCGTCCGCAAGATCATGCGCGACAACCTCGCGAACTGGTTGGGCGCGAGCTGAGCCGAGCTCGGCGGCGCGCGCCGAATCGCTATGCGGGGCGGAACACGGCTGACGACGACGTGACCTCGCGGTCGCCGTTGCCTTCGTCGACGAGCGTCACGCTGCAACCGACGCGCCCACCGGATGCCGGGAACGCCTCGCCGCTGGCACGGAACGGCCCCACCTTGCCGCGCGCCACGAACATCACGTGCCAGCTCTCGATCTGCAGCGCGTCGGTACCGGCGAGCTCCGCCGCGAGCTCCGCGGCCGTCGTCTCGAGCACCACGTGCTGCGGGCCGAGGTGCAGCGCGGCATCCGGCGACGCGAGCTCCTCGACGAGCTCGCCCAGCTGCCACACCCCGGGGCCGCGCCGCGTGGCGCCGAACACCTGGTGGAGCGGGGGCAGGTCGGGGGAGTCGACCACGTCGACGGGCG
>DASUMF010000164.1:0-4092 GCA_036277835.1 Acidimicrobiia bacterium | reverse complement strand
CGCGCCGGCGGCGCTGCGTGGGGCTCATCCCGCTGCTCCCGGTGCTCATGGGGCCGAAGATCGCCGGCTGGGTACGAGCGGTGTGCTGCTTGCGGTGGCCGTTCGTGCCGCCGAGGGCACGGAGCCGGTGGTGGAAGTCACCGACGGAGTCGGACCGACCCTGGTTGTTGCGCGAGCGCAACAGGGTGGGGGCGAGGAACGCCACCCACGCGAGCACAAGGATCCCGATGATTGCGATCGTCAACGCACCGTCCCCGGTCTTCCGCCCCCGGTGGCACGGTACCAGGCGCCTTCCGCAGCACTCTGGATGCCGTGTCGTCTGCCGTTCACCAGTTCGATGCCCGGTGTTCGGAACCCGCGCACCCTAGCCCGGGCCTTCGCGAAGCGTCGAGTGGAGACTCGACCTGGGTGCTGATCTAGGGCTCGTTCCGGCCCTCGACGCGCCGTCAGCGCGCGTCTTCGCAGGTGGGAGGGGTCAGAGCTCGAGCTCGCCGAGGCCGTCGAGGTCGGGGGTGCGGCGGTACACGCCCGAGCGACCCCCCGTCTTCTCCCACAGCGCGAGCTCGCCGATGGTCATCGACCGGTCGATCGACTTGCACATGTCGTAGATGGTGAGCGCGGCGATCGCGCAGGCCGTGAGGGCCTCCATCTCGACGCCGGTGCGGTCGACGGTGTCGACCTGCGCCTCGATCTCCACGTGCGCGTCCTCGATCCGGAAGTTCACGTACACCGAGCCCACGAGCAACGGATGGCACAGGGGCAGCAGGTGCGGGGTCTGCTTCGCGGCCTGGATCCCGGCCACACGAGCGACCGCCAGCACGTCGCCCTTGCTGATCGCGCCGGACGCGATCTTCGCCGCAGTGTCGGCCTCCATGTGCACGCGGCAACGCGCGACCGCGCGACGGTGTGTCGCGTCCTTGGCCGTGACGTCGACCATCCGGGCCCTGCCGAGTGGATCGAGGTGGGTGAACTCCGAGGCCGACATGCCCGCAAGTGTAGGAGCCGAGGGCCTATCCGCCGATCTGGCTCATCGACCGGGCCGGGCGCACGAAGTCGACCTGGCCGATCCGGTGCCCCGCCCACTTCGTGCCGACAGCGCGTTCGATCTCCTCGGCGAGCAGGTCGTCGATCGCATCGGGGGCGGCGCCGCTTCGCAGGATGGCCCTGAGGTCGAACTCCTCGAGCGCGAAGAGGCAGGTGCGAAGCGAGCCCTCCGCCGTCATGCGGATGCGGTCGCACTGGTCGCAGAAGGGGGCGCTGACGCTGGCGATCACGCCGATGTCGCCGATCCCGTCGGCGAAACGGAACCGCTCCGCCGGCTCCACGTGCTCGTGGGAGCTGCCTCCCTGCACGGGCGGGTCGGCGAGCGGGAACACCGCGTGGATGCGTTCGAGGATCTCCGAGGCCGGTACTACGCGCTCCGCGCTCCACTCCCCTTGCGCGTCGAGCGGCATGAACTCGATGAAGCGCACCCCCACGCCCTTGTCGCGACCGAAGGCCGCGAGGTCGACGACCTCGTGGTCGTTCACCCCGCGCATCACGACGCAGTTGATCTTGACCGGGTCGAGACCGGCGTCGAGCGCGGCGTCGATCCCGTTGAGCACACGGGCGAGCTCGTCGCGGCGCGTGAGCTCGGCGAACGCGCTCGAGCGCAGCGAGTCGAGCGAGACGTTGATGCGAGTGAGCCCCGCCGCGGCGAGGTCGTGGGCGCTCTCGGCGAGCTTCACCCCGTTGGTGGTGAGCGCGATGTCGACGCCGAGCGGTGCGAGCATGCCGATCAGACGGGTGATGTGGGCCCGCACGAGCGGCTCACCCCCGGTGATGCGGACGGATTCGAAGCCGTAGCGCTCGACGCAGACCCGCACCACCTGGGCCTGCTCCTCGTACGTGAGCAGCTCCTCGCGCGGGAGCCAGTCCATGCCCTCGGCCGGCATGCAGTAGCTGCAGCGCAGGTTGCAGCGGTCGGTGATCGAGATCCGGAGGTCGGTGACCCTGCGCCCGAAGGGGTCGACAAGGGCGGTCGGAACGGCCGTCGGGGCGGGGTTCCGGGGCATCGGCACGGCCTCAGGGTATGCGACGTCGGGCACACTCGGCCTCGGGCCTCTTGCCAGTTCTCACTCTGTGTGGTTAGTTGTCACTGCTTGTAGTCGGGCTGGGAAATCCGAGGAGCAAGCAACCGAGCACCAGGAACCGAGCACCACCGAGCCACCACATTTCGGGGAGGCGACGATCCGCAGGCGATGAACTGGTCGCTTGAGTCTGCGGGGAGCCAGAGCGAAACCGGCCCCACCTCTACACAGAGGGGGCCGGTGTTCTTCGTTTCCGGGAGGGATTCCCCAAATGACGGCAGGTTCGCAACACACGAGCACCCGTGGGCTGGTGCGCGATCGGCTTCGTGGACGCCGAGCTCGCGTCCTCGTCGCATCGTCGGCGCTGGGCATGCTCTCGCTGCTCGCAGCGGGATGGGGCTACCCGGCATCGGCGGTGCCGACCGACGACTCACCCAGTGACGCAGCAATCGTGGAGTGCCGCAGTGGCATCGTGACCGACGGCGACGTGCAGACGTCGTCGCTCGTCGTCACGAGGGTCGACGCTGCGCCTTCCGAACTTCCCGGGGGCTGCAGCGTCACACCGTGACCATCGTCCGGTCCAGTGGCTTGCTCGATCGTGGGGGCCGAGCGAGCCATTCGGGGCGGGCTGGGGGAGACGAACGCCCGGGGCACCTGCCCCGGGCGTTCGCTCTTCCCCCGGACCCTCAGTCGAGGAGCTGCACCATGACCTCGTCGCCCGCCGCGACGCCGTCGCCGTCGGGAACGAGCGCGAGGCCGTGCGCCGCCGCGGTGGCGGCCAGCGCGTTGCTCGCCTGCGCCCGGACGCCCGACGCCAGGTAGCGCCCGTCGACGAGGCGGAGCGCGACCCGATCGAGGTGCAACTTGCCGTCGACCTTGCGCGGCATCGCCTCCTCGGCCGTCGCGCGCACCACCCGCGGCGCGGTGTCACGCCGACCCGCCAACGTGAGCAGGGCCGGTCGGGCGAACACCTCGAAGCTCACCAGCGACGACACCGGGTTGCCCGGCAGGCCGAACACGGGACGACCGCGCACGAACGAGAAGCACAACGGCTTCGCGGGACGGATCGCGATCTGATACCAGTCGACGCGCGCACGAGGATCGGCGTCGTGGGCCGCGAGTCGCTCGAGCGCGTTGCTCACGAAGTCGAAGTCGCCGACCGACACACCGCCACTCGTGATGAGCGCGTCGCACCGATCGAGCGCGTCGCCGATCGCGGCAGTCATGCCCGCCTCGTCGTCACGAGCGATGCCGAGATCGACTGCATCGAAGCCGGCGCGCGTGACGAGCGCGAGCAACATCGGGCGGTTCGAGTCGCGGATCTGACCCGGCCCGACCGGACCCGCCGCCACGAGCTCGTCGCCGGTCGAGATCACGCCGACCCGCGGCCGCGGATGCACCGACAACTCCTGCACGTCGATGCTGGCCAGCACGCCGAGGTGCGCGGGCCCGAGCACCGTGCCCGCCTCGAACACCAGCTCGCCCACCGCGAGGTCACCCCCCGCCGGGCGCACGTGATCACCGACCGCGGCGGCCTCGTGCACGAGCACGAAGTCGTCGGCGCGGTCGTCGGCATCCGCGCGATCGGCACCGTCGTCGCGCGTCGTGCGCTCCACCATCACCACCGCGTCGGCACCGTCGGGGATCGGCGCGCCGGTCATGATGCGGATCGCCTCGCCCGCACCGACGGCGGTGGTGGGCGCGGCGCCGGCTGCGAGCGTGCCCACCACGCGCAGGCGCGCCGGCGAGCCGGCGGCGGCCGACGCGGTGTCGGCGGCTCGCACCGCGTACCCGTCCATCGCGGTGTTGGCGAACGGCGGGATCGGCTCGCTCGCGACGACGTCGGCGGCAAGGACGAGACCGAGCGCGTCGACGACCGCGATGCGCCGCGGGGGCAGGGTCTCGATACCGGAGAACACGCGCCCCTGCGCCTCGGCGAGCGGGATCACGGTCAGAGGTTGTACTTGCGCATCACATCGCGGAGCATGTCGCCCACCTCGGCGCCCATGTCGGGCCGCTCGAG
>DASUMF010000163.1:0-3618 GCA_036277835.1 Acidimicrobiia bacterium | reverse complement strand
GCTCGGGGGTCGTGCGGATGTAGATCTCGAACACTCGTTCCATCGTTGCCTCCAGGTCGGACTTGAGCTCGCTGAGGCCCGCGGCCCACGGCTCGGCGTGCTTGCTCACCCACCGGTCGTGGACGAGTCGGATGGGAACCGCGTTCAGGAAGTGGAGCTTCTCGCGCCCCCGTCGCTTCGTGACCACGAGGCCCGCGTCCTCGAGCTGCTTGAGGTGCTTCATCACGCCGAAGCGCGACATCTCGAAGCGGGACTCGAGCTGGTGCAACGTCTGGCCGTCCTCGCGGTACAGCTCGTCGAGCAGGCTGCGCCGGGTCGGATCGGCCAGGGCCCTGAACACCTCGTCCACCACCACAGGATACGTGACCTATTGGTCACATGTCAAGCGGCATCGAGCCGGCGGCTAGGCGATGGCGAAGACGAGCTCCTCTTCGTGCGCGATGCGCAGCGCCCACACCACCGTGATCACGATGGCCGCGCCGCTGATGCCGAAGGAGGCCACGGTCTTCAAGGCGACGAAGAGGGCGACCGGCATGCTGATGAGCATCACGAACGTCGACAGCGCGGTGACGAGGTGCACGGTCGCCCAGAGCACGGTGAGCCCGCGGAACAGGCGGGCGATCGGCGGGCGCGACGCCACGTCGGGGCCGAGCGGGCAGAAGTCGTGCGCGAGGTGCGCGATCGCCGGGCGCCCGACCAGCAGGGAGCCGAAGAACACCAACGCGAGCACCACCGTGGTCGCGACGGGCTGGATGAAGTAGGCGAAGGTGCTGCCGCTCGCGAGCCCGACCGCCGTCTTCACGGTGAGGCCCAGGGTGGCGAGCATGAGGATCGCCGGGATCGCCTCGCCGCGCAGCACGCGCCGGAGGATCGCGCCGTAGCCCCAGATGAGCACGGCGAGCATCGCGGCGAGCGGGCCCATCAGATGGATCACCACGATGAACAGCGCGGCGGGCACGAGCGTCGCCTCGAGCAGGCGCGGCAGACCCCGACGGGCCACGGCGAGGAGCACGAGGCGCTTCGAGAGGCGCGGCGCCGGCGCGCCCCCGACGTCGCGTGGCGCGCCGGCCACGAGCATCCAGGTCGGCAGGCCCGCCGACGGTGCCTCGTCGAGCGTGGTGGTCACGCTGCTCCTGATCCGCCTGGGGTACACGACCGGCCCGACGGATGGGAGCGGAGGTAGCGGCTCGAACGACCGCGTCGATTCACCATATGCCCAATACCTTCGGCAGCCACACCGGGCTCCTCAGGCTTTTCTTTGCTTTGGGTAACGCCCGTCACTCCGGCGCCGACGGCGCTCAGGAGGTCAAGAGCGCGGCCGCAGCCTGCGTGAGCACCGCCAGGTGCCCGTCGACGTCGCCGAGCCCTGCGCCCATGGTGTTCACGGACAGGTGCGTGGCGCCGGCGTCGCGCCAGCGCTGCGCGTGCTCTGCCAGTTGCCCGACGCCGCCGTCGCCGAAGGTGACGCGCCCCTCCATGCCCAGCGATGCCGGGTCGCGACCGGCGTCGCGCGCGGCCTCGTCGACGATCGCTCGCGCGTCGTCGAGGTGCTCGCCCGGTGGCACCTGCGGGAACCAGCCGTCGGCGAGTCGGCCGATCCGGCGGTACGCCGGCGCCGACGACCCGCCGAACCACACCGGGATCGGTCGCTGCACGGGGAGCGGCGCGATGCCCGCGCCGGTCACGCGCTCCGACGGCCCGTCGTGGCTGACGGACTGCTCCGTCCAGAGCCGTCGCATGAGCTCCACCTGCTCGCCGACGCGCCGACCCCGATCCGCGAACGACCGACCGAGTGCCTCGTACTCGACGTCGTTCCAACCCAGTCCGATGCCGAGGCGGAACCGACCTCGGGTGAGCAGGTCGACCTCCGCCGCCTGCTTCGCCACCAGCGCGGTCTGGCGTTGCGGGAGGATGATCACACCGGTGACCAGCTCGAGGGTCGTCGCGGCGGCCAGGTAGCCGAACAGCACGAACGGCTCGTGGAAGGTGGTGTGCACGTCGTAGGGACGTTGCCATCCCTCGTGCACCGCGGGATCGGCACCGAGGACGTGGTCGTAGGCGAGCAGGTGCGCGAAGCCGAGACGCTCGACCGTCTCCGCGTACGTGCGCACCGCGCCGACGTCGGCGCCGATCTCGGTCTGCGGGAACACCACGCCGATCTGCATCGCGCTCATCGGGGCACGTCGCGCCATGGCACGCCCTTGTCGACGCGGATGTCACCGGGGAGACCGAGCACCCGCTCGCCGAGGATGTTGCGCAGGATTTCCGACGTGCCGCCCTCGATGGTGTTCGCGCGCGAGCGCAGGAACGCCTTGGCGGTGTCGCGGGCGCCGTCGGTGCCCATCGGCAACCCAGGCCGCAACATGTCGTAGTCGGAGATCAGCCCACCAGACGGGCCGAGGAGATCCACCTCGAACGCGGCGACGCGTTGGGCGTGCTCCGCGCTGGCGAGCTTCAACACCGAACCCTCGGGACCGGGCCGCCCACGGTTGCCCGCCGCGGCGGCGCGCGCCGAGGTGAGACTGTTCACGTTGGCTTCCATCCAGAGCTCGACGGCGTGGTCCCTGCGGACCGCGCTCCCCTGTCCCTGCGCGGCGGCGGCGCGGTAGTCACGCAGGATGCCGGCACCGGGCTCCGCGCGCCCGCTCGACATTGCACCGCCGAGCGAGACGCGCTCGTTCATCAACGTCGTGGTGGCGACGCGCCAGCCGTCGCCCTCCTCACCGAGGCGTTCGGCGTCGGAAATCCGCGCGTCGGTGAAGTACACCTCGTTGAACTCGGCTTCGCCGGTCATCTGACGCAACGGGCGCACCTCCACACCCGGCGCGTGCATGTCGACGACGAACGCGGTGATGCCGGCGTGCTTCGGCACGTCGGGATCGGTGCGCGCCACCAGCAGACCTCGCCGCGCGATGTGTGCGAACGACGTCCACACCTTCTGACCGTCGATCACCCATTCGTCGCCGTCGCGGCGCGCCATCGTCGAGAGGCCGGCCACGTCGGAACCGACCGACGGCTCGCTGAACAGCTGGCACCAGACTTCCTCTCCAGTGAACAGCGGTCGGAGATACGCGGCGCGCTGCTCGGCGGTGCCATGGCTCAGCAGGGTCGGACCGGTCATGCCGATGCCGATCGGGTTGAAGGTGAACGGCGCCGGTGCCCCGCCGTCGGCGAGCCGCCGCTCGACCGTCGTCTGGAGCGCGGGATCGGCGCCGAGCCCACCCTCGCCCGGTGGTACCCACACCCACGCGAGCCCGGCGTCGAAGCGGTGCCCGAGGAACGCCTGCGGATCGGTGGTCGCGGGCGGGTGGTCGTCGAGCAGCTCGTCGACCGATCGGATGAGCTCGTCATTCGTCATGAGGTTCTCCCTCTACGACGCGGGTTGTGCAGTGACCTGGAAGTCGGTGAGCGTGGGCGCGCCGAAGCTCGTGAGCAACGCGACGTCGACCGCGTCGCGGCCGCGACCGACGATCACGCGCCCGATGCGCGGTGTGTTGAGCCGCGCGTCGAACGTGTACCAGCGCCCGCCGAGGTTCGCCTCGAACCACGCCGAGAAGTCCATGGGCTCCTCGGGGAGGGGCACGCCGATGTCGGGGATGTACCCGAACACGTAGCGGG
>DASUMF010000162.1:0-9162 GCA_036277835.1 Acidimicrobiia bacterium | reverse complement strand
GCTCGCCCGCCAGCCGGGTGTGGGGTCGAAGAGCGACGATCTGGCCTGGTACTCGAACCCCGACCACCGGTTCAGCGTCTTCGTCGGCCTCAACCTCGCGCCGTTCGGCGTCGTCGCGTTCTTGTGGTTCATGGCCGTGATCCGACGGCGTCTCGGCGAACGCGAAGACCAGCTCTTCTCGACCGTGTTCCTCGGGAGCGGCATCGCGTTCGGGCTGCTCACGATCGCCGCGGCCACATGCGCTGCCGCACCGACGCTGGTCGTGCACTTCGGCAGCGTGAAGGATCTCGACACGAGCACGGTCGCGCTCGCGCACGGGCTCTGGTTCGGTCTCTGGGGCGTGAGTGCCTCGCGGCTCGTGGGGGTGTTCATGGCCGCCACGTCGACGATCGGGCTGCGCTTCGGTGCGCTCCCGCGATGGCTCGGCCGTCTCGGCTTGTTGCTCGGCGTGATCCTCGGCATCACCGGCGCCTTCGCCGGCCCGCTCGATTTCATCTTTCCCGCGTGGCTCGTGCTCGTGAGCGTCACGCTGCTCGTCACGAGCCGACGGCGAGGCGCCCCAACCTCGCAAACTCCCACGTGATCACGCGCAGTCGGCGCGAGCAGTTCGAGGGGTGTCGTCGAGCTTGGATTCGCACGTCGGCCCCAGCCAGGGCCGGCGCCGATGTCGCGGACCCGCAGATCTGCCATCATCCTCTCGCCGCCCGTACCGGGCGAGGAACGGGAGGGCCACCGTGACGTTCGCACCGCTCGCACCGACCATGTACGTGCCGCCGACGGAGGTCGCACCCGACACCTTCGTCATCCACCAGGTACAGCCGGCGCTCGGTCAACCGCTCTTCGTGTACCTCAACTCGATGGTCATCCGTGGCGCCGAACCGGTGATCGTCGACACGGGGACGCCCGCGAATCGCACGCAGTGGCTCGAAGACGCGTTCTCGCTCGTCGAGCCCGAGGACGTCCGCTGGGTGTTCGTGTCCCACGACGACGTCGACCACACCGGCAATCTCGACGAGGTCATGAGCGCGTGCCCGAACGCGAAGCTCGTGTGCAACTGGGCGATGGTGGAACGGCACACGAACTGCTTCGACTTCCCACTCGACCGTTGTCGTTGGGTGATGGACGGTGACTCGTTCGACGCCGGCGACCGGACGCTGCACGCGTTCCGGCCACCCGTGTACGACTCGCCCACGACGCGCGGGCTCTACGACCCGACGACCAAGGTGTTCTGGTCGGTCGACACGTTCGCGGTGCCGCTCCCCGATCCCCACGCCGGCATCGCCGATCTCGACCCCGAGTTCTGGCGTGAGCTCATGTGGGTGTTCGCACTCGGCGCGGTGAGCCCGTGGCTGACCATGCTCGACCCCGTCAAGTACGGCGCCTACGTCGACCGCGTGCAGAACCTCGACATCACGACCGTCGCCGGGTGCCACACACCCGTGATCGAAGGCCCGTTCATCGAGCAGGCGTTCGCGCGGGTCCGCGAGCTGCCGTTGATCGACCCCCCGGTGCTCCCCGACCAGTCGATCCTCGACGAGATCGTCGCCGCCACCTCACAAGCCCCCGCATGACGCGTCAGTAAGGCTGGGTGATCTCGAGGACGTTGTCGTCGGGGTCGGTCGTCATGATGATGCGCATCCGGAAGCCCAGCTCACCCACGTCCCGGATCGCCGACGGCTTCCCGAGCGCGGCCAGCTCCTTCGCGACCGCTTCGATGTCCTCGACCTGGAGACACAACCACGACGAGCCGGCCCGGAACGGGTGCTCGCGGGCGACGATCGATGCGAGCACGGGGTCCTGGCTGCCGCCTTCCGACGGGCCCTCGGCCGCGACGACCGTCTCGTTGAACATGATGATCACAGGCCCGTGGCCAGGCTCGCGCCACTGCAGCGCGCGCTCGATCTTGACCTTGTCCCACACCGGCCCGATCGACATGCCGAAGACCTGTGCATAGAACGCAGCCGTCTGGTCGAAGTCGGTCACCCCGAGCTTGATGGCGAAGAAGTTCGGCAGCTCCTGCTGCTCCACGACTTGATCGGTACCGGTGTCCGGCATGGTTTCACCCCCGTGTCGCGCCCACGACACCTGCGCGGCGCCGGCGAACCCTACGTCGCGATCAAATCGTCGGTCACGCCCGTCGGCGCGCGAGGCTCATGCCGTCGATCGGATCGATTCGGAGATCGAGGCACCATGAAATTGACGTTCAACCACATCGGCATCCCGACGACCGGGTCGTTCGACGGCGAGATCCCGCTCCCTCACCTGAAGCTCACGGTGAGCGATCATCTGGACAACCCGTTCGGGATCCAGTGGCAGCGGTACTGGGACGACTCTCCGGTTCCCGACCTGGTCAAGACCTGCCCGCACGTCGCGTTCGAGGTCGACGACCTCCTCGCCGCCTTGGAGGGGCACCACGTGATCATCGAGCCGAACAGCCCGAGCGACGGCGTGATGGTCGCCTTCGTCGAGGTGCGCGGTGCGCCGGTCGAGCTGCTGCAGATCGACCACGCGATGCGGCCCGACCTGTGACGACCAGTTCGATCGACGCGGAGGACGGCTGACGATGGCCAAGTTGATCTACGCAGCGATCGCCTCGCTCGACGGCTACGTCGCCGACCTCGACGGCAACTTCGACTGGGCTGCGCCCGACGAGGAGGTGCACGCGTTCGTCAACGACCTCGAGCGGTCGATCGGGACCTACCTCTACGGCCGCGCGATGTACGACGTGATGGTGTACTGGGAGACGCTCGAGCTCACACCCGACGAGTCGCCCGTCGTGCAGGACTACACGCGGATCTGGCGCGACGCCGACAAGATCGTCTACTCCGCGACGTTGCCCGACGTGTCGAGCGCCCGCACGCGGCTCGAGCGATCGTTCGACCCTGCAGCGGTCCGTCAGTTGAAGGCGACGTCCGAGCGCGACATCTCGATCGGTGGTCCCCACCTCGCGGCCGCCGCGATCCGGGCCGGGTTGGTCGACGAGTACCACCTGTTCGCCACTCCGGTGGTCGTCGGTGGCGGCAACTCCTGGTTGCCCGACGACGTGCACCTCGAGCTCGAGCTGATCGACGAGCGGCGCTTCACGGGCGGCGTCGTGCACCTCCACTACCGCACGCCCACGTGACCCGGGCGTTGCCATGCGATTCATGTGCGTCTGCTCGACGAGAGCTAGAGCGTCGGCGGCCCGGCGCGGAGGCGGTCGCGCATCGCGTCGGCGCGCCCACCGAACGGATACAGCGACTCCAACCACCAGTTGGCTCCGGCGACCTGCCAGTCGCGCACCGTCGCCGTGTCGGTCGGTGACGCGGTCGACCCGCTGGCGACGTAGGCATAGTCGTCGTCGTCACGCCCCACCGCGGCTCGGATCGCGACGAGGTCATCGGTGGTGAAGACCTCACCGCGCTCCGAGCCCGCCTTGCGCGGGACGACGCCGTCGTAGCGCGCCGCTCGCGCGAACGGCGCAGGGTTCGGCCAATGACCCCCGACCCAGATCGGGATCCTGCCGCGCACCGGCCGCGGCAGCGACGGCGGGCTGTGCATCACGACGTGGTCGCCCTCGAACTCGACCGGCTCCCCCGCCAGCAGGGCGGTGAGCACCTCGAGTGACTCGTCGAGGCGGGCGCCGCGATCGTCGAGCGACTCGCCGAACGCCTCGTACTCGAAGTCGTCACCCAGCCCGACCCCGAGCACCGCCCGCCCGCCCGACAGCTGGTCGAGCGTGACCAGCTCCCGCGCGAGCACCTGCGGTCGCCGGCGCGGCAGCGGAGTGACCATCGTCCCGAGCAGCACGTGCGAGGTGACCGTCGCGGCAGCGGCCAGGCACAACCACGGATCGGCCATCGGCGGCGTGCCGCCCCACGCGGGGTTCCAGCTCACGTGATCCCAGAGGAAGTAAGCGTCCCAGCCCGCGGCGTCGGCCTCGGCCGCCATGTCCATGACCACGAGCGGATCGGACCACTCGGAGAAGGCAGGAAGGCTCACCGCGTACTGCATCGCGTGTCGTTCTATCCGGGGATCGGCGCCGCGTCCATGGCCACCGTCAGGGCCAGGCGCTCCACCGGGCGATGTCGAGCGCGATGACCGTGCCCGGCGGCCGAGCCGTTCGGTACTGCTCGTACTTCTCGCCCAGGGCGTCGAGCGCCCGCTCGCGCTCGTCACCCTCGTCGAGCAGCCGCGCCGAGCCGTCGACCCGGACCCACCACAACGTCGACCAGTCGTCGTCGTAGTGGTCGACGAGCACGGCCGCACGCGCTTCGGCGCGCAGGTTCTCCAGGCGCCGCAGGCGCAGCGAGCCCTTCGCCTTCACGTCGTCGACCGCGGTGTACACGACGTCGCCGAGCAGCACGTGACAGCACGGCACGAGGTGCGGCGCACCGTCGAGTCCCACGCTCGCGAGCCGCGCAACCCGGGCGAGCGCGAGTCTCTCTCGCCGCGTCACGGGTTCCATCGATCCTCGGCTTCCTCGAGTGGCTTCGTCTGCACCGTGATCATGGCCTGCGCGCGGTTCGGACCTGAATTCGTTCGACGGCCATGGTGCGGGCGGGTCAGGATCGGACCATGACTGCCGCTGCGCCCTACTACCGTTCCGACCTCGCGCTCGTGCACCATCGCGGTTTCGGCTTCCACGCCGACGCGTGCGCGCCGGGGATCATCACCCTGCTCGACCCGGTGCGCGCCAGCGGAGGCGTGGTGGTCGAGTTCGGCTGCGGAAGCGGGCTGCTCACCCGCCACCTCGTCGACGCGGGGCTGCGCGTGCTCGCAACCGACGCCTCGCCGGCGATGCTCGAGCTCGCGCGCACCACCGTGCCCGACGCGGAAGGGGTCGCATCGCTCCGGCTCCCCGACGACCCGGTCCCCGATGCCGACGCGATCGTCGGGGTCGGGCACCCGATCAACTACCTCCCGGATGCCGCCGCGATCGAGCGCGCGCTCGTCGCCATCGCCGACGCCCTGCGCCCCGGCGGGGTGCTCGCGTTCGACGTCTGCGACCTCGAGTGGGGCGCGTTGCGACGCGGGCAGCCGAACGAAGGGCGGGTGGCGGACGACTGGGCGATCGTCA
This sequence comes from Acidimicrobiia bacterium, assembly GCA_036277835.1. Classification (GTDB taxonomy): domain Bacteria; phylum Actinomycetota; class Acidimicrobiia; order IMCC26256; family DASPTH01; genus DASUMF01. The sequence continues at coordinate 4,103 of DASUMF010000162.1, read as the reverse complement.
CGCGCTACGACCTGCCGGCACCGGACGACTACGTGCGCCACATCACGAGCTTCGTGCCCGACGGCGACGGTCGCTGGCGACGCGACGACGAAGAGCACCACAACGTCCTCGTCGACACCAGCACCCTGCCGGCGTTGTTCGCGCAGCACGACGTCGACGTCGAGGTGCGCGAGTCGTTCGGCACCGAGGTGCTCCCGGCGGGTCTGCGCGCCGTCGTGGGCCGGAAGCGCACCGCCTGAGGCTGCGCGGCGTTCAGCCCGGCGCGTTCATCAGGAGATGGGCCGCGCGGCTGACGTTGTCGACCGCGGTCGGGAGCGGCGGGAGCACGAGCAGGTACACCGCGACCGCCAACGAGGTGACCGCAGGGAGCGAGAGCGCGACGCGCGACGGAACCGGGCGGTTCCAGGCGCGTGCATCGTCGGGCGGATTCGGCGCGCGTCCGACGATCACGACGATCGCACCCGCGGCCAGCGACGCCGAGAACACGATCGAGGTGACCCAGCGCATCCAGTCGAAGCCGAGCGCGAACAGCAGGACGGTGACGCCGGCGAACCCGGCGGCCCACAGGCGACGCCAGGCAGCGGAGAGGAACGTCCAGGAGACGACCGATGCAGCGACTGGGTGCAGCCGACGGCCGAGGAACCACAGCACGCCGAGGAGCAGCGCACCGACGACGAGCGACGTAACCGGGAACCGCGTGCCGACCTTGCCGACGCTCACCATCACGGTGTCGTCGAGGTACGGGAACACTGTGCCGCGGCCACCCACGTTGAGTGGCGCGACCTGCTCGAGCGCGGCAACGGTGTCGACCGAGGCGCGTCCGGTGAGCGAGAGCGCGCCCAGTGCGAGCGCCGACGGCGCCGCCGCGAGCACCCCGGCGATGCCGCACTCCCACGACGAGCGTCCTCGTGCGCGCGCGAGCACCAGCACGATGAGCACCAGCCACGGTCCCACCACCAACGGGCCCGCCTCGCTGAAGAACGCCGACAACGCGAGCAGCGCGCCGCTCACTGCTCCGACGACGACCGGCTCCGCGCGGGTCGACGTGCTCCACACGGCAACCACCGCGAGCAACAGGAACGCGACGAGGTCGGGCCGCTTCGATCCCCCGACGAAGTCGAAGCCGAACGGCGAGATCGCCAGCAGCGCCGCGACCGAGTAACCGATCACGGTGCGTTGGCGGCACAACACGAGCACCAGCCATGCGGCGGCCGACACCGTGAGGACTGCGATCACGTTCTGCACCACCGCGACCTGCGGAACCGTGGGCGTGTGCCCGAGCGCGCGCCGCAGCAGCTCGCCCGCGAGCCCTCGCCGGACGAATCCGAACTGGTAGGACACGTACCAGAGCGAGCGACCGTACGGGCTCAGCTCGTAGCCGTTGTTGACGACGCGTTGGAAGACCTGGAACGCGACCGCACCCGCGATCGCGAGGTCGATCGTGAGCTCGACGCGGCGCCGATCACCCGGCGCGCTGGCTTCGACACCCGTGCGGCGGACCGCGACGCCGGGCGACGAGTGAACCTTCATGCGCGCTCGCTCCCTCTCCGGCGCCGAGTCGCTCCGGAGCGAGCTTGTCAGAGGAGCGTGCGGATGTCCGGTCGCGCGTCGTTCAGGCGGGGAACGGCTCGAGTCCGAGACGGGCGCGCACCTCGGGTCGCCGCAGCGGCGGCATCGTCTTCGGTGGCTGGCGACGCGGAGGGATGCGCTCGAGCAGGGCCGCGGTCAGCTCGGCGATCTCGTGCGCGGTGGCGTGCATGTCGTCGTGCGTGGCTCCGGTGGGCTTGGTGACCCCGGTGACCTTGCGCACGAACTGCATGGCGGCGGCCTCGATCTCCTCACGTGTTGCCGGAGGCTCGAGCCCGCGGAGCTCGGTGATGTTTCTGCACATGCCCCCAGCCTACGAGCGCGCTGGAAATTCGTCGCGGCCACGATCTCGGCCCTTGACTTCAAGTCAACTTGAAGCCGTACCGTGACATCCATGCACATCGAACACGTGAACCTGACCGTCTCCGACCTCGACCGCTCGATCGCGTTCTACTCCGATCTCTTCGACCTCCACGTCCGTTGGAAGGGCCCCATCGACGGCACCCGGTTGGGCGCCCACGTGGGCGACGACCGCTCCTACCTCGCATTGTTCCAGGCGACCGCCGCGGGCCCCGTGGACCACGACTACACCCGCCCGGGTGTGAACCACTTCGGCTTCGTCGTCGCCGACCTCGACGACGTGCGGGCGCGACTCGACGCCCTCGGCGCCACCGTGCACCTCGAGGCCGACTACGAGCCCGGCCGGCGCATCTACTTCCTCGACCCCGACGGATACGAGGTCGAGGTCGTGGAGTACGAGGCCACCTGACCGATCGGACCATTTGGTCGCCCGTTGGCCGCCGCCGGGCGGGATCGCTACGTTGACGCCCGTGATCATCGTGGTGGCAGCACTCAAGGGCGGCGTGGGCAAGACGACCACCTCGGTGTACCTCGCCGCGGTGGCCGCGGCCGCGAACCGGCCGACGACCCTGATCGACGCCGATCCACAGGCGAGCTCGGCCGACTGGCTCGAGCTGGGCGAGGACGAGGTGTTCGAGCACATCACCCTCGTCGAGGCGCCGACCGATCGGCTGCTCCTCAAGGCGATCGATCGGATCGACGACGACGAGGTCGCGATCGTCGACACGCCGCCGGGCCACGAGCGTCTCCTGGCCAAGGCCATCGACCAGGCATCGGTGGTGGTCATCCCGACCCGGGTGGGCGGCGTCGAGACGCCGCGGGTCGAAGCCGTGCTCGACCTCGTCCCGACCAAGACACCCGTCGGTCTCGTGATCTGCTCCGCCCGCACGTACACCCGCGACTACCAGGACATGGTCGAGGCCTGGGCCGAGGCCAACGTGCCGATCTGGGGCACCGTCTCGGAGCGCGTGGCGATCGCGTCGGGTCCGCAGACGTGGCTCGCGCCCGACGGGATCGACGCCTACCGCGCCGTGTGGCGACGGGCGCTGCGCGAGACGCGCGCCTGATCGGACTCGCAGTCAGCGGGGGAAGTAGCGCTCCACCAGCTCGCCGAACCGCGCGACCACCGGTGCGTGCGGCTCGGGAGCCGTCCACCACAGGCTGAACATCTCCGCCGACGCCTCGCGCGGGTTGGTACCCGCATAGGCCGACACGTCGTGGGTGAGGCGCTCGTGCGCGGCGCGCCATGCCTGCGGCGCGTCTCGTTCGCGACCGCGCAACGCGTGCTCCAACGTGTCGACGCCCAGCGCTTCACCGAGTGCGGCGTTGAACTCGATGTACGTAGTGCCCGACACGCGGATCTCGGCGTCGAGGTAGTGCCAGCACTCGTGCGCGACCACCGCGTCGAGGGTTCGGAAGGGCCTCGCCGTCGCGGGCGCGGGACGCATCCGCCACCCCGCCTCGGCACGCGCGAGCCGCTCGCCCGCGAGGAGGTCGGCGCCCACGAAGTTCGGGGTCAGCACCACGACGCCCGAGGCACCTTCGGCGAGCCCGGAGATCGCGCCAGTCGCAAGGGCCTCGCCGCCGTGGTCGAACGAGAGTCCCCCGATCCCCGACGCGGCGCGACCGAAGCGGGTCTTCACCGCGAGCGCGGTGTCGATCGCCGCCGCCACCGGCTCCGCCATCACCTCGGTGTCGCGCGGGAGGCGCACGCGCAGCACACCGCGCCCGTCTCGCGCGACGTGGAGGTCGGGCCCGCGGAAGAGCGCGCGCCGGTGCCGCACGTCGAGCAGTGGGAGCAACCCGCCGACCGCGATCGACAGGTCGGTGTCGGGTGCGACTCCGTCGCCGGCGCCTTGCGCGGCGAGCGGTGCGCGCAGCCCCCCGGTGAAGCCACGAACGCGGGCTTCGTAGCGCACGAGCTCGTCGCTCACCAGCAGCACGGGTGTCGAGCTGCCCGGCGCTGCGAGCTCGCATGCAGCGTCGAGCAGTGCGCGGGCCTCGCCGCGCCGCACCCGCTCGGGCGCGGCCACCTCGATCGCGACGGCGCCGTTCGACTCGAGCGGTACCGACAGCTGCGCGACCACGTCGTGGCCGTCGACCGCGAGCACGCGCGTCGCACCCGCCGGCGCCGTCGGGTCCGAGTGCAGCTCCAC
>DASUMF010000161.1:0-2932 GCA_036277835.1 Acidimicrobiia bacterium | reverse complement strand
TGCCGCCGGTGTAGATGAAGATGAGGTCGTCCGGGCTCGGCGGGCGCTCGTTCTCCGGCCCGAGCGTGACGCCGGCGAGTGCCTGCTCGTAGGGCTCGCCCACCTCGAGGAGCTTCGGTCGCCACTTCTTCTGGATGCGCTTCACCGCTCTGGCCACCGTCGAGGCGACGTCGGCGGTGTGCACCACCACTTTGGCGTCGGAGTCGTCGACGAGCTGGTGCACCTCGTCGGCGGTGTAGCGGTAGTTCACGTTGACCGGGACGCATCCGACCACGAGCGCGCCGTAGAACACCTCGATGTACTCGGGCACGTTCGGCAGGTCGAGCGCGACCTTGTCGCCCGCATGGAGGCCCTGCTCCAGCAGCCAGGCCCCGAAGCGGTGAGCTCGCTCCGACAGCTCGCCCCAGCTGACCCGGCGCTCGCCGCACACCACGGCGTCGCGATCGGGCACCTCGGCGGCGACGGCATCCCAGACGGCGGCGAAATTCCACGTGACCACGCAAGGACGCTATTCCTCAGGACGGTCACAGGTCGCTTCGCGGAGACTGCCCGAGCGGACGGCGACTCGCCACAGACGACACCCAGGATCTGGGGTCGTCCCTCCAGGAGGGGAGCACCACACATGAGACGAAGCATCCGAGGAGCGCTCGGGCTCGCGGCGGGCGCCATCGCCATCGCAGCGGTCCCCGCGCTCGGATTGGCCGGCGTGGCGTCCGCCGCGAGCGGCGACTCGGGGGAGAGCGCCGACACGACGACCCGTCCGGCCCGGCCCGCGCTGACCGACACCCAACGCCAGTGCCTCGCCGACCATGGCGTGACGCCCCCGACGCGTCCCGCCGACGGCACCCACACACCGCCGACCGACGAGCAGCGCGCGGCGATGCAGGCCGCGGCCGAGGCGTGCGGGCTTCCCGCCCGGCCGGCCGGTCCCGGGATGGGGCGCGGCATGGGACCCCAACTGACCGACGACCAGCGCGCCTGCCTCGCGGCGCAGGGCGTCACGCTGCCGAATCGCTCCACGGACGGCACCCGTACACCGCCGACCGACGAGCAGCGCGCGGCGATGAAGGCCGCGGCCGAGGCGTGCGGGCTGCCTGCTCCGCCCGACCGTCCGGCGGGTGTGCCGGGCGACCTCTCAGCACACACCACGGCGGCGCGCCTGGTCGCGTAGCTCACCGAGTCCGACGGCGTGTGCCCGCACGGGGCGCGGCACCGCTGTCCGGGCGTCCACCCGGCTGCAGTCCCCGCAGGCCGGGTGGACGCCCAGCTCCGGTTCAGGCCCCTTGCGGATCGCCCACGTCGAACCACCAACCGGCGAGGCGTTCCATCTCGCCGACCGCCACCCGCAACTCGTCGGTGAGCGTGCCCGGCAGCCGCTGCGAGAGCACCACCGCACACGAGCGGTAGTACCAGAGCTGGTCCACCGCACCGGCGTGGAACCGCAGCCACACCTCGGGGCCGAAGCGGCGGAGGTCGGCGTTGATCGAGCGCGCGTTCCACAGGAGGTCGGCGGCGCGCACGCGCAGCACCGCGGTGGCGGTGTCGGGATCGGCGAGGTGGCGGATCGAGCGGCGCTTGCGCTTCGACCAGTTCTTCGCCGAGCGGGAAGCGACCCGATCGCGCGACTTCCGCGCTGCCTTCGACCGTTTGTCGCGCCCGTCGACGATGCGCACATCGGTGCAGTCGATCACGATGCGGGCGACCTTGGGGCCGAAACGCTTGCGCAGCTGCTTGGCGGTGACGCCGGCGTCCTCGATCGAGTCGTGGAGGAGCGCGCCGATCGCCTCCGTCTCCGAGCCGCCGTGATCGAGCACCAGTGCGGCGACGCCGAGCAGGTGGGCGAGGTACGGCGTGTCACCGCCCTTCCTCGTCTGGGTCGCGTGCACCGCGGCCGCGTACTTCACCGCCTTGGCGAAGCGAGGACCCGGTTGGACGCGTGGCACGACCGCGTCTGATGGGCCGTCGTCGCCGTCAGCCGACATTGCGCGCCTTCTGCACGTTCTTGTCGTGCTCGGCCTGGGTGGTCGCGAAGTACGTGTCGCCGTTCTTGTCGGACACGTAGAACAGGTACGGGTCGGCGCTGGGGTTCAGCGCCGCCTTCAACGCGTCCTCCGACACGCCCGCGATCGGCGTGGGCGGCAGGCCCGGCACCTTGTAGGTGTTGTAGGGCGAGTCGATCTTGCGATCGGCGTCGACCGGCACCGGCGGGCATCCACCCTTGGCGTAACAGAGCGTGGCGTCGATCTGCAGCATCATCCCGAGCGCGAGCCGGTTGCGGATGACGGCACTGATCTTCGGCGAGTCCTCGGAACGTCCCGACTCGGTCTGGATGAGCGACGCCGCGACGATCACCTGGTAGGGCGAGAGCCCGGTGGCATCGGCGTTCCCCACCCCGATCGCGTCGGCGCGCTTGTCGAACTCGTCGACGAGGCGCTGCAGGATCTGCGCTTCGGTCTCGTTGGCGCCGATGAAGTAGGTGTCGGGCCAGGTCAGGCCCTCGAGCGAGCCCACACCGGCGGGCTCGTAGCGCGACCGGATGTTCCCCGAGCGCGCTTCGTCGAGGAAGCGCTCGGCGCTCTTGCCGGGGAGCTGGCCGACGCGTTGGGCGACGCCGGCGAGCGTGAGCCCGGGCGGGATGAGGAGCTTGAGGTCGGGCACGATCCGCGCCGGACCGCCCCGCAACGTGTCGAGCGCTTCGCGGGCCGCGCTGTCGGGGAGGAACACGTAGCGGCCGGCGGTGAACGCCGTGAAGTTGGAGCTCGCCGCGACCTGCTGGAACTCCGTCGACGAGTCGATCACGCCGGCGTGCTGCAGCGCGTCGCCGATCTCGACCGAGGTCCACCCAGGGAGCACCTCGACGACCACGTCGGACTGGTTCGCCGCCGACCGCTCCACGTGCGACAGCACCCACGCGGAGCCGATGGCGAGCGGT
>DASUMF010000160.1:0-4679 GCA_036277835.1 Acidimicrobiia bacterium | reverse complement strand
CACGCGATCGGCCGTCATGCGGCGACCGCGCGGATCTCGGGCTACGTGCTGACCGGCATCGCCGCGCTGGTGGGTGTGCCGGCCGTGCTGTCGGTCGTCCCCGCCGTCGTCGGCATGGGCCTCTCGTACTTCTTCCTCGTCCGCGAGCACGGCGCCTGACCCGCCCCGGCACCAAACTGGCGTCAAATCAGCTCGATTATCGAGCCGAATTGACGCCAGTTGCGGTTGGGGCGGTGGCTACTCGATGGCGATGAGGGCTTCGGTGACGGTGAAGCGGCCTTCGTAGATCGCTTTGCCTGCGATGACGCCGGCGAGGGAGCGGTCGCCCACGCGCAACGCGCGCAGTGTGCGCAGGTCGTCGAGCGTGCCGACGCCGCCGCTCGCGACGACCGGCACCGACGTCGCCGCGAGCACCGCGGCCAACTGCTCGACGTCGGGGCCCGCGAGCGTGCCGTCGACCGCGATCGAGGTGACGACCAGCGCCGCGACCTCCGCGGTGTCGAAGCGACGTGCAGTCTCCACCAGGTCGGCGCCGGATCCTTCGACCCACCCGCGCACCGCGACCTCCATGCCCCGCGCGTCGAGACCGACCGCGACGCCACCGGGGTGTCGTGCGCCGAGCTCGGTCACCAGCTCCGGCCGCTCGATCGCGGCGGTCCCCACGACGACCCGGTGCACCCCCGCGGCGAGCAGTGCTTCGGCCGCTTCGGCGCTCCGCACTCCTCCACCCGACTGCACCTTGCCCGGGACCGCGGCGCAGATCGCTTCGATCACCGCGAGGTTGGTCGCGGTGCCGGTGCGCGCGGCGTCGAGATCCACCACGTGGATCCACGGTGCACCCGCGTCGGCGAACGCGCGCGCCACCCGCACGGGATCCTCGTCGTAGACCGTCTCCTGCGCGTAGTCGCCCTGGTACAGGCGCACGCACCGCCCCTCGCGGAGGTCGATGGCCGGATAGAGCTCGAACGCGACTGCCGTCACGTGCTCAGAGCGTGCCCTTGGTCGACGGCACGCCGGTGCCCTCGACCCGCACCGCGTCGCGGAGGGCGCGCGCCACGCCCTTGAACGACGCTTCGATCACGTGGTGACCGTTCTTGCCGCTGAGCGAGCGGATGTGGAGCGTGATCCCGGCGGCGACGGTGAAGGCGCGCCAGAACTCCTCGGCCAGCTGCGGGTCGAACGTGCCGATCCACTCCGACACCGGGTCGACGTCGTAGACGAGGAACGGTCGCCCCGACAGGTCGAGCGCCACCTGGACCAGGGCCTCGTCGAGCGGCACCAGCGCGTTGGCGAACCGACGCACGCCTGCCTTGTCGCCCATCGCCTCCGCGAACGCCGTCCCGAGCACGATCCCGACGTCTTCGATCGTGTGATGGAGGTCGATGTCGAGGTCGCCGGTGGCCTCGATCCGCAGATCGAACCCACCGTGCTTGCCGAGCTGCTCGAGCATGTGGTCGAAGAACGGGATCCCGGTCGACGCGCTGGCCGTGCCGGTGCCGTCGACGTCGAGCACGAGATCGATGGTGGTCTCCTTCGTCTCCCGGTGCTTGGTTGCCGCTCGGGCCATCAGCTCTCCACCTCCACGATCGATGCCTCCAGCGCGTCGAGGAACGCGTCGTTCTCGTCGGGCGTGCCGACGGTGACGCGCAGGCACTCCGACAGCCGGGGCCAGCGCGAGCCGTCGCGCACCAACACGCTGCGCTGGACCAGTCGTTCCCAGAGCGCGCGCCCACCCGCCGGCACGCGGAACAGGATGAAGTTCGCGCCCGAGTCGAACACCGTGATGCCCGAGGTCGCGCGCATCACGGCGAGCATTCGCTCCCGTTCCCGCACGAGCTCCTCGACGCGCGCGGCCATCTCGTCGCTCCAGTCGAGCGCCACGCGACCAGCCTCCTGCGTGGGCACCGACAAGTGGTACGGCAGCACGACCTTCTCGAGCTCGTCGACGACCCACGTGGGTGCCGCGGCATACCCGAGCCGGACCGCCGCCAGCGACCACACCTTCGAGTACGTGCGCACCACGATGAGGCGGCCGTCGTCGTCGACCTGCTCCAGCGAGCTCGACGGGGCGAACTCGCCGTAAGCCTCGTCGACGACGACGAAGCCTTCGGTGGCCTCGAGCAGCGCCGCGATCGTGTCGAGCGACTCGACCGTGCCGGTCGGGTTGTTGGGGCTGCAGGCGAACACGATCGTCGGCTGCACCTCGGCGATCAGCGCGCGTGCTGCACCGACGTCGATCGTGAAGTCGTCGGTGCGCTCGCCGCTCACCACTTCGGTGCCGGTGATGCGCGCGATGTGCGAGTGCAGTGCGTAGGTGGGCTCGAAGGTGACGACGCGACGGCCAGGCCCTCCGTAGGTGAGCAGGAGCGTCTGCAACACCTCGTTGGACCCGTTGGCGCAGAACAACCGTTCGGCGGGCTGGCCGATCTGCTTGCCGAGTGCGTCACGCAGCGCGCGGGCCGCGCGGTCGGGATACCGGTTCAGCGGGGCGTTGCGGACCTCGGTCAGCCAGCGCTCCACGAACTCGGGCGGCGGCGCGAACGGGCTCTCGTTCGTGTTGAGTCGGACCGTCACGTCGAGCTGCGGCGAGTGGTAGCCCTCGAGTGCGGAGAGATCGGCGCGCGGCGACACGGGCGCGGTCATCGGCGCTCCTCGCTCAACGTGAACGCCTCGCGTCGACGGACGCTGCGCGCGTGCGCGTCGAGCCCCTCGACCTCGGCCAGCGCTTCGATGTGATCGGCGACGCCCGCGAGGCCGGCCGCGGTTGCTTCCACCACGTGCACGTGCTTGCGGAAGGTGTCGACGCGGAGCGCGCTCGCGAACCGCGCCGTGCGCGCGGTCGGGAGCACGTGGTTCACGCCTGCGACGTAGTCGCCGAGCGCGGCCGGTGCCCACGGCCCGAGGAAGACGGCACCCGCGTTGCGGACGTGCTCGAGCAGCGCATCGGGATCGGCGGTCATCAGCTGCAGGTGCTCGGGTGCGATCACGTTGACGGCCGCGATGGCCTCCAGCGGGCCGTCGACCAGCACGATGCGTCCTCCCGACGCGAGCGTGGCGCGTGCATCGTCGGCGCGCTCGATCTCGCCGAGTTGCAGCTCGACGTCGCGGTCGACCGCATCGGCGACGTCGGTGTCCCACGTGATGACGACGGCGGTGCCCCCGGGCCCGTGCTCGGCCTGCGCGAGCAGGTCGGCGGCGACGAACTCCGGCGGCGCGGTCGCATCGGCGACCACCACGACCTCCGACGGACCGGCGAGCGAGTCGATGCCGACCGTGCCGACCACCTCGCGTTTCGCGGCGGCCACGTATGCGTTGCCAGGCCCGACGATCACGTCGACCGGGCGGATGGTCTCGGTGCCGTACGTGAGCGCGGCGATCGCCTGCGCGCCACCGACCCGGTACACCTCGTCCACGCCGAGGTACTCGGCCGCGGCGAGGGTCGATGCGGCGATCTCGCCGTCGGGACCAGGTGGTGTGCACAGCACGATCTCGTGCACTCCGGCGACCTGCGCCGGGATCACGGTCATGAGCACGGTCGACGGATAGGCCGCTCGGCCCCCGGGCACGTAGCAACCGGCCCGCGCGACCGGGAGGTCGAGCTCGCGCACCGTGATCCCGTCGCGCTCGACGGCGGCGGGCTCGGCGACCTGCGCCTCGTGGTAGGCGCGGATCGCGGTGGCGGCGTGGGCGAGTGCGGCACGGAACTCGGGCTCCGCGCGTGCCAGGGCGTCGACCAGGACCGCCGGCGACACCGCCACCGCGTCGACGTCACACCCGTCGAAGCGACGGGTGATCGCCCGGAGGGCGGCATCGCCACCCGCCCGGACCTCGCGGATCAGGTCGCGCGCAGCAGCCCGCGGCTCGTCGTCGGCGTCGGGAGCCGGGAGCGCAGCAGCGAGATCGGCGACGCCGCGAAGATCGAGTCTGGTGAGCACGGTGTGGCTCATGGTAACCGTGAGCTTCTCGCGTCCTGGGCGTGAAACCGGCCTCCACGACTTGCCCGACGCTGTCGGTCTGGGGAGGCTGGGACCATGGCCCACTCCGACATCGCAGAGCTGTCCACCATCGGCGCGCAGCTCGACGAGCTCGCCGCCCGGGTCGAGTCCGTGAGCGACCGCTTCCGGAACTCACCCGACTCCGCGGTGACCAACGACCTCGACCTCGCCGAGCGCTCCCTGATCGGCGCGCGCCGCGCCCTCGCCCGCGCCGCCAAGGCGCTCGGCGAGTAGACACGCGGCGAGGAGCCCGCGTCCTCGCAGACGCGAGCGGTCGGTCAGCTGGTCGACGCCGCCCGAGCTGCAGGGTCTGCCGACGGGCAGAGATCGAGCAACACGCACCCCGCGCAGTTCGGGTTGCGCGCGAAGCAGACCTGGCGGCCGTGGAGGATGAGGCGCAGGCTGAACCGGCCGCGCTCCTCGGGCAGCACCAGCGCGTTGAGGTCGAGCTCGGCCTTCACGGGATCGGTCTCGTTGGTGAGCTTGAGTCGACGCGCGAGGCGGCCGACGTGCGTGTCGACGGGGAGCCCCGGCAGGTCGAACGCGACCGATCGCACCACGTTCCCGGTCTTGCGGCCGACGCCGGGGAGCGTCACGAGGTCGTCGAGCTCGGTCGGCACCTCGCCGTCGAAGCGGTCGTCGAGCGCGCGTGCCATGCCGATGATGTTCTTCGCCTTCGAGCGG
>DASUMF010000159.1:0-8218 GCA_036277835.1 Acidimicrobiia bacterium | reverse complement strand
CGGCGCGGGCACGCGGATGGGCGCCCGGCTGCGTGCCCGAACGCCTGGAAGCCGGCTGCGTGCCCGAACGCCGAACCGGCTGCGTGCCCGAACGCCCGGAAGCCGGTTGCGTGCCTGTGCGCCGGGCCGCCGGCTGCGCGCCGGAACGCCGGGAAGCAGGCGTGCTCACGGCTGGTTGTCACCGAGATTCGGTTTGACCGCTTCCCAGTCGCCGAGTGTGCTCGGTGGCTCCACGGCGCGCCCGGCGGGGGTCTTCGCGCCGGGCAACTCGATGTAGATCGGCGGCTCGGGCGGGACGACGAGGCCCTGACGCAGGGCCTGCTCGGTGATCCGTTGCGGCGACGCGAGCTGTGAGGTCTCGAGCCGGCGCTGCTCGTACTCGCGGCGCTCGGCGGCGATCTGGGTGTCGAGGTGGTCGAGCTCGAGCTGGCCCTGGGCGAGGATCACGTGGAACACGACCGCGCTGACGAGGACGAACACGATCGCCAGCGCGACGAGCACCGTGACGCGCGACCCCGACCGCGTGCGCGTCGCAACACGCGCGGACGGGCGCGCGGCACGAGCGCGCGCCGGCTGCGCGCCGGAGCGCGACTTGGTCTGCGTGCCTGAACGGCGAGCCGGCTCCGTGCCTGAACGGCGACGCGGGCGCGGCGGCGCCGCGACTGCGGTCATCCGAGCCGCTCGACGGCGCGGAGCCGCGCGCTCTGGGCGCGCGGGTTGACCGAGACCTCGTCGTCGGACGGACGCATCGGCTTGCGCGTGAGAAGCTTCGTGAGCGGGTTGCGAGCGACGCGCGGCAGGCCGCGCGGCACGTGGCCGGGCTCGTCGACGCGCGACCAGTCGGTGAAGCGCTCCTTCACCATGCGGTCCTCGAGCGAGTGGTACGCGAGCACGATCTCACGACCTTGCGGGCCGAGCAGGTGGACGGACTCGTCGAGACCGGTCGCGAGGTTGGGCAGCTCGCGGTTCACCTCCATGCGGATGGCCTGGAAGGTGCGACGGGCGGGGTGACCGCCGCGCCGGCGGGCGGGCGCGGGGATGCCGCGCTTGATCGCCTCCACGAGGTCGCCGGTGGTCTCGAGGGGTCGGGCGGCGACGATCTCGGCTGCGATGCGCCGCGCGTACCGCTCTTCACCGTTGCGGGCGATGAGCGCGGCGAGGTCGGACTCCGCGTAGTCGTTCAGCACCGTCGCGGCGGTGAGCTCCTGCGCGCTGTCCATGCGCATGTCGAGCGGTGCCGCGTCGGCCCAGTACGAGAACCCGCGCACCGGTCGGTCGAGCTGCGGGCTGCTCACGCCCAGGTCGAACAGGATCCCCACGATGCCCTCTCCCTCTCCGGATGCCGCGTGCACGATCTCGGCGACCTGCTCGAAGCCGCCGCTCACGATGCGGGCCCGGTCCCCGAAGGGGCTGAGCGCCGCGCCCGCCGCTGCCACTGCGACGGGGTCTCGGTCGATGCCGAGGAGTCGGAGGTCGGGTCGGGCGGCGAGGATCGCCGCCGCGTGCCCACCGCCGCCGACCGTGGCGTCGACGAAGAGTCCCGATGGGACCGCTTCCACCAGCGCCAGCACCTCGGCGAGCATCACCGGTGCGTGGACGAAGGGTTCGTGTGCTGTCACCGCTCCCCTTCCTCTCGCCGCCGGCTCGCCGATGTGCTGTCACGTCGTCGCCTCGGACGTCCTCGAGACCGCCACCAGCCCCCCGGACGCGTCGACGAAAGCGAAGCGGGCGGAAGGGGCGCTTGCGCCGCGTCGCCCGGGGGACTGGTGGCGGGCCCGTCGGGCCTCGCCTGTCAAGGTGCTGCGTGCCGTGTGCTGCCCGTCGTGTGCTGACGGTCGTGCGCGCTAGATGCCGAACTCCGGCAGGTCGTCGGAATCCGAGAGGGCGAGGTCGCCCACTCGGTCGTGCTCGAGCCATCGCTCCCGATCCCAGACCTCGATGCGGGAGAAGACGCCGGTGACGACGACCTCCCGGGTGAGCCCCGCGTAGTTGCGGAGGTTGAGGGGCAGCGCCACCCGCCCCTGCTTGTCCGGGTTGATCTCCGCGGCGCCGCTGAAGAAGGAGCGCGCTGCGTTGAGGTCCTTGGCCCCCCGCTTCGACAGCTCCCGCACCTGGCTCGCCACGCTCTCGAACTCCTCGGGGGTGAACACCGACAGACAGCCACCCCTCCCCTTGGTCACGAATCCGCCGGCGGTGAGCTGGTCACGGAACTTCGCCGGGAGGATCACGCGTCCCTTCGCGTCGAGGGAGTGCTCGTACTCCCCCAGGAACATGTCCGACCTCTCACTTCCGGCGCCGATTCGCCACTCGGAGCCCCACTTGGACACCACGACTCACCACTTCGTGGCACCCTACACCCTCTCCCACCACTCTTCAACCCTCCACCACCACTCGGAGCGGTTTTTCGGCGCGCGCGAACCCCCGAGGCCTCGCGACGAAGAAGAAGCAGCCGGGCTAGAAGCTGGCGGCGGGGAGGAAGGGCTCCCACTCCGGGTCGATCGACCCGGCGGTGGCCACGACCCACAGGTTCGCGTGGGGTTCACGTGGCGGACGCTGGAGGTGGAAGCCGGCCTCCGAAGGCAGGCGATCCTCCTTGCGTGCGTTGCACGAGCGGCACGACGCCACGACGTTGTCCCAGGCGTGCGTGCCCCCACGCGAGCGCGGCACGACGTGGTCGATGTTCTCCGCGGCCCGGTTGCAGTACTGGCAGCGGTGGCCGTCGCGGGCGAACACGGCCCGGCGCGACAACGGGACGCGGTTGCGATGCAGCACGCGCACGAAGTGGTGCAGCCGGATCACCGCGGGAACCGGGATGGTGGCGCGTTCCGAGTGGAGCTCACCGCCGTTGCGCGCGACGATCTCGGCCTTCTCCTTGAGCACGAGCACCACCGCTCGCCGAATCGGGACGACGCAGAGCGGCTCGAAGCTGGCGTTGAGCAGCAGCGCTCTTCCCAAGCGTCCGTACCTCCGTCTCCCGTCGGGGCGATCCTACCGGCGCGGCCCCGGCGTCGAACGCGGGTTGCCCATCTGGTGGCACCACTCGAGGTACAGGACGACGTCGTCGGGCACGGGTGGTGCGTCGCCGTACTGCGTCTCGAAGCGGAACTGCAGGTACTCGGCGTCGGGCAACGGCAGGAAGGGAGCGCGCCGCCACCACTGCGGCCGGGCGAGTCGGCCCGCCTGGCGGATCGCGGTCGCCCACAGGTGTGGCCGCGCGAGCACCGACATCGCGACCCGGAACCAGAACGAGGGCGCCATGCTCGCAAGCTATTCGTGACGCGGGGCCCGCGAAGGCCTCTGGTACCGTCGTCGCCGTGGTTCAGCCCGCTGCCGCGCCGAGCCGCGATGCCTCGTTCGGCCGGCTGTTCGCGGCGCTGCTCGACAACATCGAGCGTGCGATCCAGGGCAAGCGCGAGCAGGTGCACCTCGCGTTGGTCTGCCTCCTCGCCGAAGGTCATCTCCTCATCGAGGACGTGCCGGGCGTCGGCAAGACCTCGCTGGCGAAGGCGATCGCCCGCTCGATCGGTGGGAGCTGGCACCGGATCCAGTTCACCCCCGACCTCCTCCCGTCCGACGTCACGGGCGTGTCTGTGTGGAACCGCACCACCGACCAGTTCGAGTTCCGCCCCGGTGGGGTGTTCGCGAACGTCGTCCTCGCCGACGAGATCAATCGTGCGTCGCCGAAGACCCAGTCGGCGCTCCTCGAGGCGATGGAGGAGCGCCAGGTGACGGTCGATGCGCACACCTACCGGCTGCCACGCCCGTTCATGGTGATCGGCACGCAGAACCCGATCGAGCTCGAGGGCACCTATCCCCTGCCCGAGGCCCAGCTCGACCGGTTCCTGATGCGCATCCCGATGGGCTACCCGAACCGCGACGCCGAGCTCGCGATCCTCGAGGCCCAGAGCACCCGCACCTCCCCGGCCGACGACCTCGAGCCGGTCGTGAGCGCGGAGGAGATCGCGGACGCCGCCGCCGCGGTGGCGCGGGTCCACATGGCGCCGGAGCTGCGCGACTACGTGCTCGACCTCGTCGACGCGACCCGTCGCCACCCCGACCTCACCCTCGGCGCGAGCCCGCGCGGCTCACTCGCCGTGCAGCGCGCATCGCGCGCGTTGGCGGCGAGCGTGGGTCGCGCGTTCGTGATCCCCGATGACGTGAAGCGCGTCGTTCCCGCGGTGCTCGAGCATCGTCTGCTCCTCGCACCCGACGCCCAGCTGCGCGGCGTCGCGACCGGCGACGTGGTGGACACGGTCCTCGCGTCCACGCCCGTCCCGGGCGCGGCGAGTCGCTGAGGCCGGCGTCGTGACACCGGCCTCATGAAACTGGCGCCGTGAGCCTGGCGCCGTGAGCCGCCGTGTCGAGCTCACGCGGCGCGGCTGGTCGCTGATCGGCGCCGCGGGCGGCCTCGCGGTCGGCAGCTACCTGCTCGGCGCGGTCGAGCTGCTCGCGCTCGCGGTCGTCGCGGTCGTGGTGGTCGCGGGTGGTGCGGGCTGGCTCGCGTTCGGCTCGTCGGTCGACCTCGCGATGACCCGGCGCGTGCGGCCGCCCCGCCTCCAGGTCGGCGCGGAGGGCCGTATCGACCTCATCGTCGAGAACCGCGCCGAGCGCGCGACACCGTTGCTCACCGCCACCGACTGGTTCGACGAGGGCCGGAGGGCCGCGCGGTTCCTCGTGCCGCCCCTCGCGCCCGGCGCGACGGCCCGGGCGGCCTATCGCATCCCGACCCGCCGACGCGGGCGCTACCAGGTCGGCCCGCTGGTGGTGCGTGCGTCCGACCCGTTCGGTCTCACGCGGCGATCCCTCGCTGAGGTGGAGGAGACCGACGTGCTCGTGCGCCCGCGCATCCACGAGATCGTCGCGCCCGTCGCGGTCGGTAGCCGCGTGAGCGCCGACGCCGACGCCGCGGCGCGCCGTTCCGTCGTGAGCGACCTCGGCGACGAGTTCCTCACGTTGCGCGACTACGAGCTGGGCGACGACCTGCGACGTGTGCACTGGCGCTCGACGGCCCGCACCGGTGAGCTGATGATCCGCCAGGACGAAGCCCGTTGGCGTTCGCGCGCCGCGATCGTGCTCGACGTGCATCCCGAGGGTCACGACTTCGAGTCGTTCGAGCTCGCGGTTGAGGCAACCGCGTCGGTCGTGGCACGCCTCGTGCGACTCCAACGCCGGGTGGAGGTGATCACCAGCGCGGGAACCGTGCTCGGCACCGGTGGCGACCCGCGTCACGACGTGCTCGACCAGCTCGCGACCGTCGCCGCCGATCCCGACGACCGGCTCGCCACCGTGCTGGAGCACCTCCGCTCGCATCGCCGGGTCGACCTCGTCGTCGCCGTGCTCGGCCGCGTCGGCGCCGACGTCACGCGTGCGCTCGGCGCGCTCGCCGGCATCGACGCCATCGCGGTGCTCACCCAACCCGTCGCCCTCACGACCACGTCCTCGCTCGTGGTCGTCGACGCGTCCGCCCGCCCGTTTCCCGACGTCTGGAACCAGGCACTGAGCACGCGGTTCCAGGCATCGGGCCGCTCCCGTCGATCCCACCCCCAATGGCCAGCCGCGCGCGCTTCTTCGCCCCCTTCGCCCTCGCCGCGCTGACCGCCGCTGCCGGGCTGTCGCTCGGTCGCGTGTTCGCGTCGGACCGGTTCGTGGTGCCCGTCCTCGTGGCGGTCGTGCTGGCGCACGCCTCGGGCGCGCTGGCCCGCCGGTTCTCGTGGCCCACGTGGGCGCTCGTGCTGTTGCAGGTCGGGGTGCTCGCGCTCTTCGTCGTCGTCGTGTTCGGCCAGCAGTTCACCGCGTTCGGCATCACGCTCGGCGGGTCCGTCCACACGATCCCCGATCAGCTCGAGCGCGGGCTCGATCTCCTGCGGAGCGCGCCTCCACCGGCGCCGGTCACCGATGGAGCGTTGCTCCTCGCCGCGCTCGCCACGTTCGTCGTCGGTGCCGTCGCCGACGCGCTGGCGTTCCGGCGCCAGACGGTGCTCGCCGCCACCGCCCCCGCGCTCGTGCTCTTCGTCTGGGCGGTCACGCTCGGCACCTCCGCCGATCGCATGCTCACCGTGGTGGGGTTCGCGGTCGCGGCCGCGGTGTTCGTGCTCCTCCAGAACCTCGCGGTCCTCGACCGCGGGCGCAGCTGGCTGGTGTCACGCGAAGCGCCGCGCCGCCACTGGCTCGCGCCGGCGGCCGCGCTGATCGCCATCGCGTTGGCCGTCGGCGTGGTGCTCGCACCGATCCTGCCGGGCGCGGGCGCGGATCCCGTTCTCGACTTCGCGAACAACGGAGGCGACGGCGCGGGCGGGAGCTACCGCACCGGCGTCGCCCCGTTCGTCGACGTGAGCGCCAAGCTCAACGACACCTCGGACCCCGAGCTGTTCACGGTCACCGCCGACCACGCCGACTACTGGCGCGTCGCCGCCCTCGACCAGTTCTCGAGCGCGAGCGGCGGGCAGTGGACGTTGCGCGCCGAGGGCGACGAGGTCGAGGTCGGGCTGCCCCAGCACGGACCGGACGACGCGTTCCACCAGGCGTACGCGATCGGTCCGATGGGCGAGCGTTGGCTCCCGGCCGCGTACCGCCCCGTCGCCATCGACCTCGACGACACGCTCGTGGTGCGCTCGTCCTCGACACTGGTCGCCGACACCGACAGCATCGAAGGCCTCCGGTACGAGGTCGACTCGATCACCCCGCCCACCGCGAGCGAGATCTCGCCCGCGATGCAGTCGGCCACGGCCACGCCGGTGCCCGACGAGCTCACCGCGTTCACCGAGCTGCCCGACGGCATGCCCGACGTGATCGCCACCACGGCCAACGAGATCGTCACCGCCGCCGGCGCGACCACGCCGTACGCGCAGGCCGCTGCGTTGCGCGACTGGTTCCGCAAAGGCGACTTCGCCTACGACCTCACCGTCGACCCTGCCGACACGCCCGACGCGATCGCCCAGTTCCTCGAGCACAAGCGCGGGTTCTGCGTGCAGTTCTCGACCGCGTTCGCCGTGATGGCACGCTCGTTGGGGATCCCCACGCGCGTCGCGGTCGGCTTCACCCCCGGCGACGAAGTCGACGGCGTGTTCCACGTGTCGGCGCACGACGCGCACGCATGGCCCGAGGTGTGGCTCGCGGGCATCGGGTGGACCCACCTGTTCGACCCCACCCCGCCGGCCTCCGACGTCGCCGACGGCGGGAGCGCGCTGCCCGACGAGGCACAGGTCGTACCGCCCGCGAACGCGTCGGGGGGCACGTTGCCGGCGACGACCGTGCCGCCGGCGCAGAGCGACGGCACCGGCAACCCGACCGGCACCGCCGCGACCGGCACCGGGACCGTGGCGCCGACCCCCGCGCCCGTCACCCCGGAGGTCACCACCGAGCAGCCCGGATCGAGCCGGTCGCCGTGGTTCGCGGTCCTGTTGCTCCTCCTCGCGATCGTGGCGGTGTTCGTGGCGTACGTGGTCGCGGTCGCGGTGGTCGGCGCCCGTCGGCGCTCGCACCGGCGCGACGGCGCTCCGACCGACGCGGTGCAAGGGGCATGGGACGACGCGCTCGATCAGCTGCGCCTCGCCCGGGTCGCCACCGATCCCGCGCTCACACCCCTCGAGCTGGCACGGGTCGTCCCCGAGCGCACACCGGCAGCGGAGCAGCCGTTGCGCGACCTCGCCCGTCAGTACACGGCGGCGCGCTACAGCGCGGCGGTGCCCACCCCCGACGACGCGACCCGGGCCTGGGAGTCGGCCGACGCGCTCGCCGCCGCGCTCGACACCGATGTCGGATGGCGAGAGAGGTTGCGGCGACGCCTCGACCCCGGCGCCCTCACCCGCGTGCGCTGATCACGTCGACGAACGTGGCGCGCTCCGCCGCGAACCTGCGCACGTCGGCGTCGACGTCGCGCGAGAACTGATCGACCGACACGAACAGCGCGAGCTGGCCGTTCCGCAACGCGTCGAGCACCTGGCCGTCGTCACGACACGCGAACACGGTGTCGCCGCCACTGACCAACGACAGCGACGCGATGTCGTCTCCGGCCTGCAGCAAGGCGCGCACCGCACGACGGATCCGGGCCATCGGCACACCCTCGTCGAGGAGCGCGGTGACCATGCGCAGGGCCACGAGGTCGCGGAACGAGTACGACGGGGCGCCGGGTCCCGACGACTCCGCATCCGCAGTGGGTGTGACCAGTCCGATGCGGCGCCATGCATCGAGGCGGGTGGGACCGCACCCCGACAGCCGC
>DASUMF010000158.1:0-3516 GCA_036277835.1 Acidimicrobiia bacterium | reverse complement strand
CTCGAGCAGCCGGCCTTCAAGGAACGGGTCGCGGCCCTCCAGGCCAAGATCACGTCGAAGTAGCTACGCCACCCAGGCGGCCATCAGCTCGTCGCGGCGCTGGTCCCACTCCTCGACGGTCATGGCGTACCGGACGTGGTCTTCCCACACCCCGCGGATCTGGAGGAACTTCTCCGCCACCCCTTCGTCGCGCAGGCCGAGCTTGGCCGCGACCCGGCGGCTCTTCGCGTTGCGGGGCACGATCGCCGCCTCCATGCGGTGCAGCCCGAGCGTGTCGAAGCCGTAGCGGATCGCGAGCGCCACGCCCTCGGGCACGTACCCGTGCCCCGCATGGGCCTCGTCGATCCAGTACCCGATGAAGCTCGACTGGAACGGGCCGCGCAGCACGCTGCCGAGGCTCACCTCACCCGCGAACGTGCCGTCGAGCAGGAACAGCCCGTAGCCGTACGCGGTGTCGAACTGGCGCTGGCGCTCCCACGCGCCGCAGCGGGCACGGAACGCGTCGCGATCGGCGACCGGATCGGGTGACCCGGGATCGGGCAGCGGCTCCCACTGCTCGAGCCACTCGCGGCTGCGCTCGCGCACCTCGCGCCAGGGCGCGTGGTCTCCCACCTCGAGCGGTCGCAACAGGACGCGGGGCCCGACGAGTGACGACTCGCGACGCGTGCGCATAGGGCGGCATCCTGGCACGACGCGTCGGCGCGATGCCAAGAGTGCGCCACCGTGGATGGAGGCCGACGCCGCGTTGTTAGGGTGACGGCGATGACCGACACCGGCACTCCGGCCACCGATGTTGCTGCCGCGGGGGCCGGAGGCTCCGGAGCTCCGGCCGTCGACGATCGACTCGTGTGGCTCGACCTCGAGATGACCGGCCTCGACGTGCGTCGACACGTGATCGTCGAGATCGCGGCGCTCGTCACCGACGGCGCGCTCGAGCCCCTCGACGACGGCATCGATCTCGTCGTGCACCAGCCGCCCGAGGCGTTGGCCGAGATGGACGACTTCGTGCGCGCCATGCACACGCGCTCCGCGCTGCTGCCCGAGATCGAGGCGTCGACGCTCTCGCTCGCCGACGCCGGCACCCAGGTGCTCGAGTACGTGCGCGCCCACGTGCCGACCGCGGGCACCGCCCCGATGTGCGGCAACTCGATCGGCGTCGACCGCCGGTTCCTCGACCACCAGCTCCCCGAGCTCGACGCGTACCTGCACTATCGCAGCATCGACGTCTCGAGCCTGAAGGAGCTGTGCCGCCGCTGGTACCCCGCCGTCTACAAGCGGCGCCCGGGCAAGGCCGAAGCGCACCGCGCGCTCGCCGACGTGCGCGAGTCGATCGCCGAGCTGGCCTTCTACCGCGACCACCTGCTCATCCCGTCACCCGCCGCATCGTCGAGCGCGACCCCGTCGCCCTGACCCACCCAAGCTCGCGAACTGGCGTCAATTCAGCTCGATTATTGAGCCGATTTGACGCCAGTTGGTTGGTGGAGGGTCAGAGGAGCTCGCGGAGGGCGCCGAGCAGGGTGGTGACGGAGCGCTCGCGCGCGGTGTGACCCATGAGCCCGATGCGCCAGGCCTTGCCCGCGAACTGGCCGAGGCCGCCACCGACCTCGATGCCGTAGGTCTCGAGCAGGGCCTTGCGCAGCGACGCGTCGTCGGCACCGTCGGGCAGCCATGCGGTGGTGAGCTCGGGGAGGCGGTACCCATCGTCGACGACGAGGCGGAAGCCCAGCTCGGGGAGCTCGCGCTGGAGCCGCTCGCCGACGGCGCGGTGACGCGCCCACGCCGCCTCCAACCCCTCGTCGAGCACGGCGCCGAGCGCGGCGTGCAGCGCGTAGATCATCGCGATGGGCGCGGTGTGGTGGTACACCCGCGCCGAGCCCGACACGTAGCTCGCGATGAGCGAGAGGTCGAGGTACCACGACTGCACCGGCGTGGCGCGCGACTGCAGGCGCGCCACCGCGCGCTCGGAGAAGGTCACGGGCGACAGCCCGGGTGGAACCCCGAGGCACTTCTGGGTGCCCGAGTAGCTGGCGTCGATGCCCCAGCCGTCGACCTCGAGGGGGATGCCACCGAGCGAGGTGACCGTGTCGACGAGGAGGAGCGTATCGGTGCCCTGCAGCGACGCGAGCGGTGCAATGTCGTTCTCGACACCCGTCGACGTCTCCGCGTGCACCACCGCGACGACCCGCGCGTCGGGATGCTCCCGCTGCGCGTCGAGCAGCCGTTGCGGATCGAGCGGCTTGCCCCATTCCTCCTCGACGCGCACGAGCTCGGCACCACAGCGGCGGACGACTTCGCACATGCGGTCGCCGAACACGCCGTTGGCGCCGACGATCGCCGTGTCGCCCGGCTCGAGCAGGTTCACGAAGCACGTCTCCATGCCGGCGGAACCGGTGCCGCTCACGGGCAGCGTGAGCTGGTTGTCGGTGCGGAAGACGGTGCGCAGGCGCGCCATCGTCTCGTCGAGCAACGCGAGGAACTCGGGATCCATGTGCCCGAGCAGCGGCCGCGTGAATGCGGCGACGGCTTCGGGATACGGATTGCACGGGCCGGGGCCCATGAGAAGACGATCGGTGATCGGCACCGCGGCACCGTACCGCACGCGCGCGCGGCAGCGATGAAGCGGTAGACGCTTCAGTGCGGGACGCGCCGACGGGTCAGTGTGGCACGACGAGCGGGAACCAGTGCAGGAGCAACCGGCTCACCTCGGCGGCGACGTCGTCGCCGGCGATCAACCCACGCGCCACCTCGGCCGCGGCGCGCGCGACGTGGGTGACGTCGGGGTCGGGGAGCTCAACGCCTTGCGCGATGGCGACGCGCTGCACGACCTGCGCGGCGTCCCACGCGCTCTTCGCGGCCTGGCGCGACCGGTGCGTGTGTCGCAACGCGCGGTCGATGGCGATCGTGGCCCGCCACGCGTCGACCTCGTCACCAGCGGTGTCGGCCTCGAGCGAGCGCGCGATGGAGCGGATGTCGTCGATCGTGAGGCGCCCGAGCGCCAGTTCGAAGTCCGTCGCAGCCATGATCGGTATTCTCGTCACAAGAGACCAACGAGTTGGGGGATTTCCGGGTTCCCTACCGTGAATTTCCACGCCGGAAACAAATGGCGACCCGGACATCCGCACCGGCTCTAGGCCTGGCTGCGCACCAACCCGTCGAGGATGTCGGCCTCCGACACCAGCATCTCGTCGAACCCGAGCACTCGCATCACCGACACGAGGACGATCGCGCCGCCCACGATCACGTCGACACGGCCGGCCTCGAGGCCCGGATTGTGGGCACGCTCGGCGGCCGATTCGGTGGCGAGGGTGCGGAACACGTCTTCGGCCGCGGCGCGGGTGAGCCGGAAGTGGTGGATCCGTTCGGGGTCGTACTCGGGGATCCCGAGCTCGATCGCGGCGACGGTGGTGACGGTGCCGGCGAGGCCGACGAGCGTCGCGGCGTCGGCCGCGCCGGGCACGACGCGCGGGACGTCGGCGATGAGGTCGCGCACCGTCGCGACCGCGTTCGACAGCTCTT
>DASUMF010000157.1:0-2540 GCA_036277835.1 Acidimicrobiia bacterium | reverse complement strand
GGTGAGGTGCTCGCCCGTGATCGCCTGGTACCGCGGTGGCGTGAACTTGAGCCTCGCTGGGAGGTTCACCCAGAGCTGCACGCCGTGTGCCGGGCCGCCGCTGTTGAACGCGCGTTCCGTGGGGACCTCATCGTGGAGGATGCCGCCACCGGCCGTCATCCACTGCGTGTCGCCCTCGCCGATCACACCGCCGCCACCGTTGGAGTCGTGGTGCGCGATCTCGCCGTCGAGCACGTAGGTGACGGTCTCGAAGCCGCGGTGCGGGTGCCACGGCGCGCCGACCTGTTCGCGCGGCCCGTACACCACCGGCCCGAGCTGGTCGAGCAGGAGGAACGGGTCGGGCTCGTGCAGCGACAGACCACCCGGGAACGGGCGCCACACCTCGAAGCCGGCGCCCTCCACGGTGTGCTGGGCCGCGATCACCCGCTGCGCGGGGCGGGGGAGGGCGTGGGTCGGGTCGGGACGCCTGATCCGGGGGAGCACGAGCGGGTTCTCGACGGTGACTGCAGGCATGGCGGCCTCGGTTCGACTCGGGCCCGCTGACCTCCGCGGGCTGACGTCGCCTCCAACATAGTTGCACTCGCAACTATTCCGGAGCGTCGATCCACGAAAAGCGTGCCGTCGAGCGTTCGACCGATGCGAAGCTCGCCCCGTGACGTGCCCCGGAAGCGAGTGGACGCTGGGAGACGGCGTGGTCTCGCTCCGGCCGGCGCGCCCCGGCGACGCGGCACAGCTGGTCGCGGGCCGCGACGCCGAGTTCCACCGCTGGCTTGGCCCCGGGGACGACGATCCCTGCCCCGCCGCTTGCATCGTGGTCGCCGGCGAGGTCGTCGGTTGGGTCGACGTCGACGTCGACCGCTCGTGGCTCGGTCCGGGCGAGGTCAACGTCGGCTACTGCGTGTTCCCGGCCCATCGGGGGAACGGCTACGCCACGCGAGCGCTGCAGCTCCTGGTCGTGCACCTCGCCCGCGACACCGAGTTCCACACCGCGACCCTGCTCATCGACGCCGAGAACCAGCGCTCCCTGGCGGTCGCCCGTCGGGCCGGTTTCACGTTCCTCGGCGACTTCGACGGCAACCCCTACTTCGCCCGAGTGGTGTCCGACG
This sequence comes from Acidimicrobiia bacterium, assembly GCA_036277835.1. Taxonomy (GTDB): domain Bacteria; phylum Actinomycetota; class Acidimicrobiia; order IMCC26256; family DASPTH01; genus DASUMF01. Next base: position 1,434 of record DASUMF010000157.1, on the reverse strand, counting down.
CTGGGAGCCAGGCCTCGGACGACGGGATGGACCCCTGGCGGCCCCACGCACAGGGCTAGGCTCACTGGTCACTTCAGCCACAGTGGTGACGCGCGCCGCCGGGTGCGCCAGGGCCCGAGGACACCCAAGATGAGCACGATCGTGGACGTCGTCGGGCGCGAGGTGCTCGACTCACGGGGCAACCCGACCGTCGAGGTCGAGGTGGAGCTGCTGTCGGGCGCCCAGGGACGCGCGATCGTCCCGAGCGGCGCCAGCACCGGGGCCCACGAGGCGGTCGAGCTGCGCGACGGCGGCGAGCGCTACGGGGGCAAGGGCGTGCGCACCGCGGTCGAGCACGTCAACGGCGAGATCGCCGATCTCGTCGTCGGCCTCGACGCCACCGAGCAGCGCCTCGTCGACGAGGAGCTCGTCACCCTCGACGGCACCGACGGCAAAGGCCGCCTCGGCGCCAACGCGATCCTCGGCGTGTCGTTGGCGGTCGCGAAGGCCGCCGCGCTCGACGCCGGTCTCCCGCTCTACCGCTACGTCGGCGGCGCCAACGCGCACGTGCTGCCGATCCCGTTCCTCAACGTGCTCAACGGTGGTGCACACGCCGACAGCAACGTCGACCTCCAGGAGTTCTTCCTCGCGCCGGTCGGCGCAGCGAGCTTCTCCGAAGCGCTCCGGTGGGGGACCGAGACCTACCACGCGCTGAAGACCCTGCTGCGTGACCGCGGGCTCTCGACCTCGGTGGGCGACGAGGGTGGCTTCGCGCCGGATCTGCCGTCGAACGAGGAAGCGCTGAAGTTGCTGTTCGCGGCGATCGAAGCCGCGGGGTACGTGCCCGGCGAAGAGATCGCGCTCGCGCTCGACGTCGCCTCCACGGAGTTCTTTCGCGACGGCCGATACGTGCTCGACGGAGAGGGCGCGTCCTACAGCCCCGAGGAGTGGGCCGAGTGGCTCGTCGCGCTGTGCGACAACTACCCGATCGTGTCGATCGAGGACGGCATGGCCGAAGACGACTGGGACGGCTGGGCCGCGCTCACCACGCGCGTCGGTGACCGCGTGCAGCTCGTGGGCGACGACCTGTTCGTCACCAATGTCGAGCGCCTGCAGATGGGTATCGACCGCAACATCGCGAACTCGATCCTCATCAAGGTGAACCAGATCGGCACGCTGTCGGAGACGCTCGACGCGATGGAGCTCGCGTCGCGCCACGCGTACACGTCGATGATGTCGCACCGCAGTGGCGAGACCGAGGACGCGACCATCGCCGACCTCGCCGTCGCGACCAATTGCGGCCAGATCAAGACCGGCTCGCTTTCCCGCTCAGACCGCATCGCGAAATACAACCAGCTCCTGCGCATCGAGGAAGGGATGGGTTCCGCCGCGCGCTAGGGCGGCCGCGCGGCGCTGGCGCGCAAGGGGCAATAGAAGCGAAAACACCGATCGTCG
>DASUMF010000156.1:0-5454 GCA_036277835.1 Acidimicrobiia bacterium | reverse complement strand
GCGCCACTCGTCCCAGGCAGGAGCACGAGGAACTCCTCGCCGCCGGTGCGGGCGACGAAGTCCGCAAGTCGGATGGTCGACCGGAGCCGCCCGGCGACGCCGGCGAGCACGGCGTCGCCACGATCGTGACCCCACCGGTCGTTGACCTCCTTGAAGTGGTCGATGTCGACCACCAGCGCACTCAGCGGTCGACCGCCTCGGTCGGCCTGCGCCACGAGCATGCGCAGCGCGTCGTCGGCCGCCCGCCGGTTCGGGAGCGCGGTGAGCGCGTCGGTGGCCGCATGCGTCTCGGCGATCGACAGCTGGTGGAGGTGGGCCAGGGCCGGCGTGACCTGCGCGATCGCCTGATCGAGCATCGCGACGTCGATCGGGCGGCGCCGTTGGCTCCGCACCGTGACCACGGCGATCACCTCGGGCCCACTGCGGATCGGCGTGCACACGCTGCGCCGCACGTCTGCGCACGCGTGGCAGCGGGGTCGGGTCGCGTCGTCACCCCGCTCGTCGGCGAGTGGCAGCGCGGTCGCGACCGCGCACGAAGTCGACCGCGCGGTCGACGTGGAAACCACCTCGCACGTGACGTTCGGGAGGATTCGTTCGAGATGGTCGGCGAGCCGGGGGCGGGCATCGTCTTCGGCGCGTGCCGCGAGCAGTTGTCGTGTGAGCTGTGCGTCGCGAGCAACGCGGCGAGCTCGCCGTCGATCGGTGCGCACCACGAGGAGGTATCGCAGCGCGATGAACACGAGACCGGTGGCGATGATCACTGCGACGCCGGCCATCGTCGCGTCGTCGATCGTGGCCACGTGCTCGTCGCCGAGCGCGCCCAAGTACGCGTCGTACGCGGCGCGGAACGCGACGATGTGCTCGTGACGCGCCGCCGTTTCGGCCGCGGCGTCGGGCGCAGGACCGCCGGCGCGGACCGCCTCGACCTGCGCGTCCGCGACCTCTGACCAACGGTCGATCGCGTGTTCCTGCCGTGCGAGTGCGTTGAGCACCGGACCGGGTGCGGCGTCGGCGCGCGCCCGCGAGACCGCATCGTCGAACCGTCGGCGCGCCCGCGCTTGGAGATCGAGGAACGCGGGCTCGCCGGTCACGACGAACCCGTCGACGCTCGATTCCAGGTCGAAGGTGGACGCGAGCAGCCGACCCCCGATCCGCGCCTGCTCGGCGGTGTCGGTCGCCACCGCCGACTGGCGCTGGCCCACCCACGCGAGCGCGCCCAGTACGAGCAGGACGGCGCATCCGAGCAACAGGGCAGAGCGGGTCGGCCGCGTGGCGACTGATTGGGACACGGTTCGTCCTCCCCCTTCTCTCCCTGCTGCGCCGGCCCATGAACGGCACGTTCGTGGGTTCGGCTCCCGCACCTCCGGCCTGTGACGCGGTGGCCGAATGTCACTACGCGCGCTCCCGACCGTTCGTGGGCACCAGCGCCAGGGGCGGGATCGCCGCGTACGCTGGACGACCCGCCGTCGGTCCCGCCGACCCGTGGCGGCCGGACGTGGATGCCGGGTCGAGGAGGAGGAGCCGTGTCGCAGGCGTCGATCGAGCTGGAGCCCCGCCTCGAGGAGCACCGCACGGAGCTGACCGGGTACTGCTATCGCATGCTGGGCTCGGCCTTCGAGGCCGACGACGCCGTGCAGGACACGATGGTCCGCGCGTGGCGCAGCCTCGATCGGTTCGAGGGCCGGTCGTCGTTGCGGTCCTGGCTCTACCGGATCGCCACGAACGTGTGCTTCGACATGCTCGACGGGCGGCAGCGGCGCGCCCGGCCGATGGATCTCGGACCCGCGTCACCCGCCGACGCGACGCTCGTACCGCCACTCGTGGACGGCCCCTGGATCAGCCCGGTCCCCGACGATCGTGTGATCACGAGAGACGGCGATCCCGCGCTCGTCACGGTCGAGCGCGAGGGGATCCGGCTCGCCTTCGTCGCCGCACTCCAGGTGCTCCCGCCGCGTCAACGCGCCGTGCTCATCCTGCGTGACGTCCTGCGCTGGCGCGCGAGCGAGGTCGCCGAGCTCCTCGAGACGAGCACCGCGTCGGTGAACAGCGCGCTGCAGCGCGCGCACGCAACGTTGGCCTCGACGAACCTCACCGACGCCGACATGATCGAACCGACCGACGACGCGCAACGGGCACTGCTCGACCGCTACGTCGACGCGTTCGAGCGCTACGACATCGAGGCGCTGCTCGCGTTGCTCCACGAGGACGCGACGAGCAACATGCCCCCGTACGAGCTGTGGCTCCGCGGCCACGACGACATCGCAGCGTGGTTCGTCGGCCCCGGGGCCGCGTGCCGTGGCTCGCGCCTCGTGCCCACGGTGGCGAACGGGCTCCCGGCGTTCGGTCAGTACCGCGCGAGCGGCCCGAACGGCGAGCACGAGCCGTGGTCGTTGCAGGTGCTCGAGATCACCGACGGCCGGATCAGCGGGATGAACTTCTTCCTCGACACCGACACCTTGTTCCCGCTCTTCGACCTACCCGCCGAACCCGGCGCCTGACTCCCGACCCGCCATTTGGCGGCGAGATCGCGCCGATGGCGTGAATCGAGCTCCCTCTTGCGGTCCGCTCCACGCGCGGCGATGCGCTGTGATTCACGCACTCCGCAGGTCGCGGCGGTTGATCGCGACCGTGCCGAACACGACGAGCACGGCCGTCAGAGCGAGCAGGAGCACCATCCACCCACCCGAGATCCCGTTCGTCACCGGCTGCGTGCCGATCGCCCAGTACCACGGCGACAGCTTGCGGAAGCCTTCGAGCGCGTCCGACAGCGGCAGGAGGTAGCTCGCCACGTATCCGATCACGAGCACCGCGATCGCGATCCCCGCCGCGAGGGCGCGCGACGCTCCGGCGCCGGCCGCGCCATAGGCGACTGCGCCGTGGAACAACCCGAGCGCGCCGCACGCGAACGTCACGACGACGATGCGCGCCACGCTGATGCCGTCGAGCGAGAACGGCGTGAGCGAGAGCGCCACGACGAGCGCGGTGAGCGCGGTCACGAGCGCCAGGATCGCGATGGCCGCGACGATCCGGGCGAGCCACACAGAGGTCCGGCTGACGGGCAGCGCCTGGAGCAGCTCGAGGCGACCGGCGTCCTCGTCGCCCGCGGTGAGCGCGCTGGTGGACGCGATGGCGAGCCCCGACAGCAGCAGCGGCAACATCAGCGCGTACATCTGGCCGTCGAGGTATCCGGCCGCGGTCGACAGGTCCTGCGCGCCGAACGCCTCCAGCAACGACTTCGACGACGTCGTGAGATCCGTGAGCGCGCTGTTCCCCTCGAGGCTCGGCCAGAACGCGACCGACACCAGCGCGAGGGCGAGGATGCCGACCGCCCACCAGAACCCGGACCGGCGCAGCGCGTGCGTGCCGCGCACGAACAGCTCGACGCTCGCGCCGTTCACGCGGACCCGTCCCCGGCGGTGTGGCCATCGCCGCGCGGCTCGTCTTCGTAGAGACGCAGGAAGGCGTCCTCGAGATCGGGCTCGGGCATGAGCAGGTGGTCGACGGGATGCCGCGCCAGCACGTCGAGCAGCGCGCGGGGCGCACCCTCGACCATGCCGGTCGCTTCCCGTCCCCGGACGTCGAGCTCGGTGACCCCGCCCGCCGCGCGCAGCTCGGCTTCGGGTGCATCGACGCCGAACCACACCGTGAACGGCTGGCGGGCGCTGAGCCGGAGCTCGTCGACCGCGCCGCTCGCCACCGCGCGACCGTGGCGGATCACGATCACGCGATCGGCGCTGCGCTGCACCTCGCTCAGCACGTGCGACGAGAGGAAGACGGTCGTGCCCTCGGCCCGGACCTCCTCCACCAGCGCCTGGAACTCCGCCTGCACCAGCGGGTCGAGACCACCGGTGGGCTCGTCGAGGATGAGCAGCTCGGGGCGCGCCATGAATGCGCCCACCAGACCCACCTTGCGCCGGTTGCCCGACGACAGGCCCTTGGTGTGCCGACCGGGATCGAGCGAGAAGCGCTCGCACAACGCGGCGACGTACGCGGCGTCGACGTCGCCACCGCGGAGGCGAGCCCACGAGTGCAACGTCTGCTCGACGGTGAGCCGCTCGTCGAGCCGGAGCTCGCCTGGGATGTAGCCGATGCGGGCGCGCAGCGGCGGCCCACCGGCGCGTGGATCGGTGCCGAGCACCTCGACGCGACCGCCGTCGGGACGGGCGAGGTCGAGCAGGATCCGAATCGTGGTCGACTTCCCCGCGCCGTTCGGGCCGAGGAAGCCGACGACCACGCCGGGCTGGACCTCGAGGTCGAGCCGATCGAGCGCGACCACCGCGCCGAAGCGCTTCTCGAGCGCGTCGCAGCGGATGACGGCGTCGGCCACGCGCGCCTACCTCGTGGCGCGGAGGGCGTTCATCATCTTGGTGAAGTGGTCGAGGCGCCAGCCGTCCTGGTCCTCGCCCCAGCCGATCTGGCCGTCGTACTCCCAGCGCATCAGCGCGTTCGTGCCGGTCGCGCCCTCGCACATGTGGCTCACGGAGAAGCCCTCCGCCTCCATCGTGCGGCCGGTGACGTCGGCCAGCTCCACCTGCATGTGCGCGCTCCACCCGGTGTTGGGGTCGCGGAAGTTGCGCATGCGGCTCTTCGTCTTGTCGAGCCGCTCGAACCGGCCGTCCTTCAGCAGCCACCCCATGTTCATCGGCGACCAGCCGGCCCGGTCGCCGTCCTGGGGACGGACGAAGCTGAGGAAGCCCGTGGTCGCGTCGGTGTGCCCGAAGATGTACTGGATCCGCCCGCGGCCGCGCTCCCGCTCGATCTCGCGCCATCGCGGGCCGCCCGGGTCGGACACGCGGTACTGCCCGCGCACGTACTCGGCCTTCTGGCTCTGCGAGTGCCGCCCGCCGCGCGGACCCCACGTGCGATCGCGCACCGAGTAGCAGTCGATCGGTATCCGCTCTCCGTGCAGCAGCATCTCGCCCGTGATGTGCCCGAGCTGGTCGAGGTGCGGGTTGTGCATCGCCGGTGCCTCGCCCGGCGTGAAGCGGTGCGGCGGGTGCACGCTGCGGTGCTCGAATTCGATCTCGAAATTCGCGTCGGCGTCGCGGTACGCGACGCGGTAGTTCATGAGCGGGTCGAGCATCTTCACGCTGAAGCCGCCGTTCGGGAACGTGATGTCGCGCAGGTCGGCATCGCCGGGCATCTCGTTGCCGGGCGAGCTCTTGTAGTAGGCGAGCCGGCCCGGATCGGCACCTCGGGGATCCCACACGAAGACGCGCCAGTGCACTGTGCCGCGATTCGGGTGGTAGGCCGCGTGCAGCCACGACCCGATCCGGCGCTCGGCGACGTTCAGTGACCACCACGTCGTCTCCGTCTCGAACGGGTCGTCGGAGAGGCGGTGGTAGGTGTCGTCCTCGGGGACGAACGGTGTGTCCGCGGTGACGGCGTCGTCGGCCACCTCCGCGAGCACCTCACCGGACGTACCGACCAGCCGCAGCACGGTCCGCCGGGTGG
>DASUMF010000155.1:0-4513 GCA_036277835.1 Acidimicrobiia bacterium | reverse complement strand
GACGATCCGATCACCGAGGCGTACCGGCTCGTGCGCGAAGCAGTGGCCGCGCCGCCGGTCGACCTCACTGGTTGTACGACCGATCGCCCGCGCCTCAGTGAGAGCTGGTTCTGCTGCGCCGAACCGACGACCGCGCAGCTCGGAAGCGTCACGGCGCGATGAACGAGATCGGAGCCGTCTGCGTGTACGCAGGCAGCTCCGGCGGCGATGGACCGACCGCTCGCCTCGCGCAGGAGCTGGGCGCGCTCATCGCCGCCAACGGGCTCACGTTGGTCTACGGCGGCGGTTCGGTCGGTCTGATGGGCATCGTCGCCGACGCGGCGCTCGACGCCGGCGGCACGGTCATCGGCGTCATCCCGAGCGGCGTGTTCACACGCGAGGTCGCTCATGGTGGGCTGACACAGCTGATCGAGGTGACCTCGATGCACGAACGGAAGCAGTGCATGTACGAGCTCGCCGACGCGTTCGTCGCACTCCCCGGCGGCCTCGGAACCCTCGAGGAGTTGGCGGAGACGGCGACCTGGGGGCAGCTCGGCATCCACCGCAAGCCCATCGCGACCCTCGACGTCGACGGGTTCTGGAGCCCGCTCCACGACCTCTTCGCGCGTGCCGCCGCCGACGGCTACTTGAAGGCCGCCAACCTGGAGCTCGTGCTCCGGGTGCGCCGGCTGGAGGATCTGCTACCCGCGCTGCGCGCGTACGACGGTCCCCACGTCGAGAAGTGGATCGAGCTGGGCGACACGTGACGAACGCCGCGGCGCCGCGTGATCAGTCGCCGCGCAGCACGTTGAGTGCGGACCCGGCGCGGAACCAGGCGATGTGCTCGTCGCTCATGGTGTGCGTGGTACGGATCTCGTCGACCGACCCGTTCGCGTGGTGGAGCCGCACGGTGACCGGTCGTCCGGGCGCGAGGTCGGCGAGCCCGACGATGTCGACGGTGTCGTCGACACAGATCCGCTCGTAGTCGTCGGGGTTGGCGAAGGTGAGCGCGAGCACCCCCTGCTTCTTGAGGTTCGCCTCGTGGATGCGTGCGAACGAGCGGACGATCACGGCGAGGCCGTTCATGTAGCGCGGCTCCATCGCAGCGTGCTCGCGCGACGATCCTTCGCCGTAGTTCTCGTCACCGATCGCGACCCACCGGATCCCGGCCTCCTTGTACGCCTTGGCGAGGTCGGGCAGCGACTTCACCGATCCATCCCGTGCATCGATGCCGGTGCCGGACTCGTCGAGGTGGAACGCGTTGTTCACGCCGATGAAGAGGTTGCCCGAGATGTTCGTGAGGTGACCGCGGTACTTCAACCAGGGCCCGGCCGGCGAGATGTGGTCGGTGGTGCACTTGCCCACCGCCTTCATCAGGACCTGGAGGCCGGCGTAGTCGTTGCCGTCCCACGCCGCGAACGGCTCGAGCAGCTCGAGACGATCGGACCCCGGGGCGACGACGACCGACACGGTCGTCGGGTCGTCGGCCGGCGCCTGGAACCCCGACTCACCCGGGTCGAAGCCCTTGCTCGGCAGCTGGTCGGCCACCGGCGCCTCGAGCAGCACCTTCGTGCCGTCGGGCGCGGTCAGCGGCTCGCGCACGAAGTCGACGTCGAGACGTCCGGTGAGGGCCATCGCGGTGACCGTCTCGGGTGAGCCGATGAACGACAGCGTCGAGGCGTTGCCGTCGTTGCGAGCCGGGAAGTTGCGGTTGAACGACGACACGATGGTGTTCGTCTCGCCCTTCACGATGTCGTCGCGCTGCCACTGCCCGATGCAGGGACCACACGCGTTGGCGAGCACCGTCGCGCCGATCGCCTCGAGATCGTCGAGCAGGCCGTCGCGCTCGATGGTGGCGCGCACCTGCTCGGAACCGGGGGTGATCAGCAACGGCGTCTTCACGGTGATGCCCGCCGCCTTCGCCTGCCGAGCGACGTGCGCGGCGCGCCCGATGTCCTCGTACGAGGAGTTGGTGCACGAGCCGACGAGCGCGTAGCTGATCTCGAGCGGGTAGCCCTCGTCGCGCGCGGCTTGCCCGACGTCGGAGATCGGGCGATCGAGGTCGGGAGTGTGCGGACCGACGAGGTGCGGCTCGAGCTCGTCGAGATCGATGTCGATCACGCGGTCGTAGTAGCGCTCGGGGTCGTCGAGCACCTCCGGATCGATGCGCAGGTGCGCGGCGTGGGCGTCGGCGAGGTCGGCGAGCGCTTCCCGACCGGTGGCCTTCAGGTAGGCGGCGGCATGCTCGTCGTAGGGGAACAGCGAGCACGTGGCGCCGATCTCGGCGCCCATGTTGCAGATCGTGGCCTTGCCGGTGGCGGAGATCGACGACGTGCCGGGCCCGAAGTACTCGACGATCGCGCCGGTGCCACCCTTCACCGTGAGGATGCCCGCGACCTTGAGGATCACATCCTTGGGCGACGCCCAGCCCGACAGCGAGCCGTGCAGGTGCACACCGATCACCTTCGGCACCCGCGTGTTGAACGGCCACCCCGCCATCACGTCGACCGCGTCGGCGCCGCCGACGCCGATGGCGACCATGCCCAGCCCGCCCGCGTTGGGCGTGTGGCTGTCGGTGCCGATCATCATCCCGCCCGGGAACGCGTACTGCTCGAGCACCACCTGGTGGATGATCCCGGAGCCCGGCTTCCAGAAGCCGATCCCGTACTTCGCCGACACGGTGCGGAGGAACTCGTACACCTCCGAGTTCACGTCGAGCGCGTTTCGGAGGTCGATGTCTGCGCCGACCCGGGCCTGGATGAGGTGGTCGCAGTGCACCGTCGACGGGACCTGCACGCGCGGCAGCCCGGCGGTCATGAACTGGAGCAGCGCCATCTGCGCGGTCGCGTCCTGCATGGCGACCCGGTCGGGGCGGTAGTCGGCGTAGTCGGCGCCCCGTTCGAGGCCGACGGTGGCCGGGTCGTCGGCGTGGGCGAAGAGCACCTTCTCCGCGAACGTGAGCGCACGGCCGAGCCGACGGCGCGCGTCGCCGAGCGCCTTCGGGTACCTGGCGTAGGCCGCCTCGACGAGCTCGATGGGCGTGGTGGGCCCGACGCTCTCCGCCATGACGCACTCCTCTGACGAGATCCGATTTTCCGGCTCGCAGGCTACTCAGTGCGGCTTCCAGGCCTCCGGGTCGTCGAGGAGCTTCGCGACGGGCTTCGGGAGCTTGCCGCTCACCACGTCGGCCACGGTCACCCGCTCGAGCACGTTGCGCAACGCAGCCCGCACCGCGAGCCACACCTCCGGGAGCGACTCCGCTGCGCCCTGGTACTCGAGCAGCTCCGGGCGCACGTCGCGAACCGCGGCGAGCGGACCCTCCATCGCGCGCATCACGTCGGCGAGGGTGATCTCGTCGGCCGGACGCGCAAGGCGCGATCCACCCTCCGCGCCGCGCTGCGTCGCCACGATCCCGGCGCGGCGGAGGTCGTTGAGGATGTTGTCGAGGAAGTGGCGAGGTATCCCCTGCGCCTCCGCGATGAGATCGGCCTTCATCAGTCGTCCGTCGGAGGCGCCGAGCTCCACCACTGCCCGCACCGCGTAGTCAGCCCGCGCCGTGACCTTCATCGGACCTGGATCGTAGCGACAGCCCCTTCAACCCGCGATCCGGTACGTGAGCGACCCCGCCTCGTACCGGGCGAGGACTGCGTCGGCCACGGCGTCGGGGGTCGCCGGAGGATCGACCAGCACGTGACGGGCGGCGATCGTCGCCCCCGCGAACCCCTCGTGCATCGTGCGGGTCGCGGGCTCGTCGGAGAATTCGTGGTCGACGCGGGTCGCCACCCGCTCGACGCACGTGTCGACCGACGGGAGGAGCATCACGTACTCCAGCCGGTCGAGGCCGGACGCCGACGCGAACGTGTCGAGGAACCACGGACCGACGACGCCGTCGTACACCGTGACGAAGCCGCCGCGCGCGAAGCCGCCGGCGGCCGACGCGGCTGCGCGGGTCACGACGTCGTTCTGCGCGTCGGACTCGGGTCGCCACGGTTCGATCGCGCCGCGTGCAAGAAACCGGAAGAACGCGTCGCCCTCGACCAGCACGCTCGGCTCGAAGCGATCGGCGAGCAGACGCGCGACCGTCGATTTCCCCGCGCCCGGCGGCCCGGTGACCACGAGCAACGTCGGAGGCTTCTCCATGCTCGGCAGTCTCGTCGACGCACGGTCGCGCGCGTCGTCGATTTCGACGGACGCGGCTGCGGCCTCACATCGTCGGATGCAAGCGCGCGCGACGCGCGTCGTCCGCGGCCAGAGATTCATTGCACGGTGAGGCGTCACTATGCGCGCTCACGGGGCAGTGAACGCGGCCCGACCATCGCGCGCTCGTGGATCAGGCGGCTGCGCGGCCCTCGACGCGCTCCTGGGCCTCGCGGACTGCGGGCGGGATGGGCTTGATCGCGTTCAGCGCTCGGGACAGCGCGTACACGCCCGCCCGCACGGGAAGACCGGCGCCTGGCAACCAGGGCAAGCGGTACATCCGGCGGGCGTAGCGCGGAAGGATCGCGACCGCGGCCGTCGTGGGGATCGCCCACAG
>DASUMF010000154.1:0-5025 GCA_036277835.1 Acidimicrobiia bacterium | reverse complement strand
TCGAGATCCCAGGCGACATCGGCGGCGGTGCGGTCGGCGTCGGTGATGGTCATGAGAACGCACCTGCTTCTCGTTGGTTGGCTTCTCGTTGGTTGGCTTCTCGTTGCTGGGCTTCTGATCGGGAGGTTGCGCCGAGAGCCTCGGGAAGTGGGTCGGCGTGCACGACCGTGAGGCTACGGGTCGCCCGGGTGAGCACCACGTAGAGCAGGCGCAGCCCGGCCCGATCGGGATCGACGAGGCGCGACGGCTCGACGACGACGACGTGGTCGAACTCGAGGCCCTTCGTGTCGAGCGGGGTGAGCACCGCCACTGCCGCGTCGATGGCTTCGAGCGAGTCGGACACGGCACCGACCTCCGCGAGGAGCCGCGTGAGCTCCGCGTGCAGGGCGAGCGGGGCGATCACCGCAACGGTGCCGCCCTCGTCGGCCGCCCGTGCGGCGGCCGCGGCGGCCGCGGCGGTGAGCTCGGCGGGGTCGACGGCGGCGATCACGGGGTGCGCACCGGTGCTGCGCACCGGCTGCGCAGCGTCGACACCGGGCGCCGCCGCCGGGAGGAGCTGGTTCGCGAACTCCATGATCTCGGCGGGTGTGCGGTAGTTCACCGACAGGCCGACGAGTTGCGGTGGTGTCCGGTTGGGCAGCTCGGCCAGCACGTCGTCCCACCGGCTGAGCGCGCCCGGCCGGCTGGCCTGGCCGAAGTCGCCGACGAGCGTCATCGATCCCGACGGGCAGCGCCGCGCCAGCATCCGCCACTGCATGGCCGTGAGGTCCTGCGCCTCGTCGACGATCACGTGACCGAAGGTTCGGGGTTCGTCGTCGTCGGGCGTCGAGGCTCCGGCGTCGCTCCCGTAGCGCTCGACGACCTGTGCCGCGCTCACCGACGCCCCGACGCCGAGCTCGTCGATCGTGCGACGCGCCTGGTCCATCGCGTGCTCGCGGCGATTGCGTCGGCGCGATCGGGGCCGGGCCGACGCGGGTGAGCCGAGCAGACCGTCGGCTTCGTCGATCAACGCGAGGTCGGCGTCGGTCCACGGCGCGTGCTCGAGGTCGGTGCTCCGCTCGCGGAACAGCAGCCGCTGCTCGGTCGGGGTCAAGGTGTTGCCGGCCGCCGAGCGGATCAGCGCTTCGAAGCCGAACAGCTCGTTCACCAGCTCGGCGCCGCTCAGCACCGGCCACATGCGTTCGAGCGCGGCCCGGACCTCGGGGAGCTGGCGCACGCGCGCGGTGAGCTCTTCGTCCCACTCCGGGGGCGGGCGCTCGCCGCGCGCCAGCGCCGCGGCCACCGCAACGTCTTCGCCGTCTTGGAGCTCGCGGCGCGGCAGGCGCGCCACGTCGGCGTCGAGGCGCTCGCGGGAGCGCCGGTACTCCGCGACCAGGGCGCGCTGGTACTCGCGCCTGAAGTGCTCGAGCACGAGCGACACGATGAACGGGCGGCGCTCGTTGTGCGTTCCTCGCCGCGCCCGCGTGCGCTCGACGATCCGCGCCGAGTCGCGGCGGCGCAACACCAGGCGGTGCCCGTCGAGGACGGCCACCACGTCGCGCGGCATCGGTCGTTCACGATCGCGCAGCGCCTTCGCGATGACCTCCGCCATCCGTCGGTCGCCCTTGACGGTCGCGGCCTCGCGCGTCTCGCTCCCCCGTACCGTGAGGCGCGGCTTGAGCGATGCCGGCACCGCGAGCATGACCTCGTCCTCACCCAGCGCGGGGAGCACTTCGTCGATGTAGCGCAGGAAGATGGGACTCGGACCGACGAGCAGCACACCTTGCGACGCCAGGCGCTTGCGATACGTGTAGAGCAGGTACGCGGCGCGGTGCAGTGCCACCGCGGTCTTGCCGGTGCCGGGACCGCCCGACACGATCAACGCACCCTGCAGCGGCGCGCGGATCGCTTCGTCCTGTTCGGCCTGGATCGTGGCGACGATGTCGTGCATGCGCCCCGTGCGCTCGCGCGAGAGAGCGGCGAGCAGCGCGCCCTCCCCCACCACGGTGAGGCCCTCGGCCGCGGTCGTGCTCGTGTCGAAGACCTCGTCGTCGAGCCCGACCAGACGTCGGCCGCTCGTCTGGAAGTGCCGGCGACGGGCGACACCCATCGGCTCCACCGCGGTGGCGCGGTAGAAGGGTTCGGCGACCGGGGCGCGCCAGTCGATGACCAGCGGGGTCAGGTCGTCATCGGTGACCGAGATCCGCCCGACGTAGAACGGACCGTCGGCCGCCTGCCCGTCCGGCGCGGCGAGGTCGAGCCGGCCGAAGCACAAGGGCGTGTCGCCGATCTCGAGGCTGGCGAGCCGCCGGCGCGTGTAGGCCTCGGCCGCCTCCCGCTCCAGGCGGGCTTGGAAGGTGCCCCCGCGTTGCACTTCGGTGTAGCCCTCGGCCACCCGCTCGGCCGATCGGCGCATGGCATCGAGCCGGGCATAGGCGGCGTCGAGGTGGCGCTGCTCTGCAGCGAGCTCCGAGGACGCGTCCAGCTGCGGCGCTGGCGGCGGCGTCTCGGCGACGGGCGACTCTCGGTCTGCCAAAGGGGCGCGCTCCGGGTTCAGGGAACTGGTCAGTCTACAACTGCCCAGGGACCGTCACGGAGCCTTCATCGAGGAGGAGGACGGGGTCGCCGAGCGCCCAGGTGCCACCTGCCCCGCCGCGGATGCGGCGACCCGACAGGTTGGGCAGCAGCGCTCCGTCGTCGCCGCCGAGGTGGCGCTCGACGACGCGCACGACGCCTCCGTGGGTCACGACGAGCACGTGGCCGCGCGGGTGCGCACGAGCGAGATCTGCGAGCGCCGCGAGCACACGCGCGAGCACGTCGGCGTCGGCCTCGTACCCCTCGGGCCGTCGCCCCGAGCTGAGGTGATCGGGCCACTCGATGTCGATCTCGTCCCGGGTGAGACCCTGCCACGGCCCGGCGTGGCGCTCCCGCAACCGCGGATCGAGACGCACCTCCAGGCCGAGCGCCTCGGCGACGATCTCGCCGGTGCGCCGCGCGCGCTCGAGGTCGGATGCCCAGACTGCGTCGATGGGCACGTCCAACCCGGCGAGGGCGCCGGCCGCCTCGGCCGCCTGGCGTTCACCGATGTCGCTCAACGGTGGGTCGGCCTGGCCCTGCCAACGGCCGTCGGCGTTCCACGTGGACTGCCCGTGGCGCACGAGCAGGACGTCGGGCCCTGACCGGTCGTGCGTCACGGTCATGCCGTGTCGACGCGCCGGAAGCTCTCGGCGAAGCGTCCGTCGCCGAGCCCGGCCCCACGGGCGATCGACGCCGCCCACTGGCGGAGCAGGTCGCGTCGCCCGTCGGGGTCGTCGATCTGGCTCTCGTGCGAGAGCAGCGCTTCGACCTTGCGGTCCATCGAGTCGGTGATGTCGACGACGACGTCGCCCCCCGTGATGGTCATCAGGTACACCTCGGGGACCGCCCACGGCTCGAGGCCCTCGTCGAGGAGCTCGGGGTGCGCGAACGGGTTCCGCGCGTCGGGGTACACCGCGTCGAGCGTCGCCGCGCCGGTCGCCAGGTGGTCGGGGTGACTCGCGTAGATGCGGGTGAGGTCGCGCTCGGGCGACTGGCTCAGCACCCGATCGGGCCGGAACCGGCGGATCACGCGCGAGATGTCGCGCCGCAGCTCGACCGACGCCACGACCCGACCGTCGGCGTACCCGAGGAACACGAGCTCGTGCACCCCGACCCGCTTCGCCGCGGCCGTCTGCTCGCGGCGTCGCAGCTCGGCCATGTCGGCACGCGAGATCGAGCGGTCGGAGCCGCCCGCTTCGCCGCTCGTGACGAGGCAGTAGACGACTTCGATCCCGGCGTCGGTCCAGCGTGCGACGCTGCCGGCGGCGGCGAAGTCGACGTCGTCGGGGTGCGCGGTGACGACGAGCACCCGCTCGATCCCTGCATCGACGGCGTCGGTCTCCACCACCTCGACGCTAGTGGGTCAGTTCACGCTCGGATCGGGCGGCTGGTTCGCGGTCATCGCGACCTCGCCGGTTTGGCGCCGCAGCACGCGCCGCCACAACGTGCTGGGCGCGTCCGACAGCAGGTCGTCGGGCAGCGCGTCGAGCACGAGCCAGCCGCCCTGCGCGAGCTCCGCCTCGAGCTGCCCCGGTCCCCACCCGGCGTACCCCACGAAGACGCGCACGCCCTCGAGGTGCGCAAGGGCGTCGAGCGGATCGGTCGCGAAGTCGACCGAGCCCACTGGCCCCAGCAGCGGTTGCCAACCGTCGAGCGCGTCGCTCGACGAACGGACGCGAGCCAGGCCGATCACCGCGTCGCCGACCTGCACCGGACCGCCGATGAACACGGACGCCGGCGGGATCACCAGTGCGCGCCAGTTCGGGAGCACCTCGTCGACATCGGTGTCGCTCGGCCGGTTGAGCACCACACCCAACGCGCCGTCGTCGGTGTGGTCGACCATGAACACGACGGTGTGCTCGAAGTTCGGGTCGACCATGGCGGCCGACGCGACCAGGAGACGACCTGCGGTCAGCATCGGCGTGCCGACCGGCGGCAGACGGTGGTCACGCGACCCAGAAGTCGCGTAGGCCGTCGGCGTCTTCGGCCCCTTGCTCCGCGCCGAGCGCGAGTGCGGTCGGCACCTCGTTCGGATCCATCAGGTTCGTGGTGGCAGGGAGGCGCGTCCACCGCACCTGCACGCGCGTGCCCGAGTCGTGCAGCGCGCGCACTTCACGGTCCGTCGCGTCGGGCTGGATCGTGTACATCGCCTCGGCGAGCGCACCGGCGATCGGGAACACCAGCGCGCGCGCGGCCCCCGCGACGAGGTCGGCATGGATCCCGCTGCCCGACACCCCGCCGTCCATGGCACGCCGATCGCCGAGCCGCTGCGGGGCGAAGAGCCCCGGTACGGCGGAGCTCGCGGCGACCGCACGGAGCAACGGCACGCCGGCGCGCCGGGTCACGGCGAGCCGCTCACCCGTATACGTGTCGGCCGCGCTCACGACCAGGTCGGTCGCGGGCCAGCGACGCGTCTGCAGCAGCAGGAACAGCGCGGCGGGGAGCAGGTCGGAGGGAGGCGTCGCCGCC
>DASUMF010000153.1:0-2696 GCA_036277835.1 Acidimicrobiia bacterium | reverse complement strand
GGATCATCCCGTGACCTACGTCGACCGGAAGGACTGGCGCTACGGCGACAACCCCGAGCTCACGGCCGCTCCGTGGGAGACATGGGACGGGCTCCGTGAGCAGTCGCGTGCCTTCGTCGCCAGCGAGGTGGCGGAGGACTGGGACGTGTGGACGCTCCTCCGCTACGCGGACGTCCGCGAGGCGTTGCGCACGCCCGAGATCTTCTCGAGCCGTTCGGTCGTGCACGTGTACGAGGGCCCGAAGCTCATCGACCCCGCCGAGGCCGATGCGATCCGCGGGATGATCCCCGAAGAGCTCGATCCGCCCGAGCACACCAAGTATCGCCAGCTGCTCACGCCCTTGTTCGCGCCGCAGCGCATCGACGAGCTCGAGCCGATGATCCGCACGTGGTGCGTCGAGTTGATCGAGCGCTTCGTGCCGCGAGGGGAGTGCGACCTCAACAAGGAGTTCGCCCGCCAGTTCCCGACCATGATCTTCCTGCGCCTGATGGGTGAGCCCGCGACCGGCGCCGACAACTTCCTCGCCGAGGTGAACGAGCGCATCCGCGGCGTGCTCGAGATGGGCGTGTCGGAGGCACAGGCCATGAGCGGCGGCTACATCATGGGAATGATGGAGTACATGAACGCCGTGCTCGACGAGCGCCGCGTCGAGCGCCAGGACGACATCGTGAGCTACCTCCTCGACGTCGAGGTCGACGGCCGACCGCTCGACGACGACGAGATGCGCCAGATCTGCACCCTGCTGTACGCCGCGGGTCTCGACACCGTGGCGGGTCAGCTCGGCTTCATGTTCCACCACCTCGCGACGCACCCCGAGCACCGCCGGATCGTCACCGAGCAACCCGAGCGCATCCCGGGCTTCGTCGAGGAGACGCTGCGGATGTACTCCATCGTCACGACCAACCGCATCGTCACCCGCGACGTGGAATTCGCCGGCTGTCCCATGAAGGCGGGCGACCGCGTGCTCCTGGCGATCCCCGCCGCCGACCGCGACCCGAGCGAGTTCCCCGACGCCGGTGTCTTCGACATGGACCGCCCGGTGAACCGCCACATCGCGTTCGCGACCGGCCCGCATCGCTGCCTGGGTTCCCACCTCGCTCGTCTCGAATTGCAGATCGCGGTGGAGGAGTGGCACCGTCGGATCCCCGAGTACGCCATCGCCGATGGCGCGCAGGTGGAGTTCCACGTCGGGGGTGTCGCGGGCGTCGACAACCTGCCGCTCGTCTGGTGACGTACGGCCGTCGCGGTCGTCGAACGATCAACGTCGAGAGGTGAGCATGGAACTGCGCGAAGCGATGCGCACGACGCCGGCGAGTCGCGAGTACACCAGCGACGATCTTCCCGACGACGTGCTGTACGACATCCTCGAGCACGCTCGGTTCGCGCCGAACGGCGGGAACCGTCAGGCGTGGCGGGTGATCGTGGTGCGCGACCCCGACACGAAGCAGCGCATCGCCGCGTTGTACGACCTCGGCATGCGCGAGTACATGGGGTTCCACCGCGCGGGGCTCGTGCCGTTCGTCGCGTCGAACGACGGGAACCCGCCGCAGATCGACCTCGCGGAAGCGCGGGAGGTGCCGCTGCCGTTCGAGCACAGCCACATCGCCACCGCGCCGGTGCTGCTGGCGATCCTCCTCGAGACGACCGCGGTGTCGAGCGTCGACAGCGGCATGGGTCGGGTGCCCGTGACCGCGGGCGGTTCCGCGTTCCCGTTCGCCCACAACATCCTGCTCGCCGCGCGCGACGTCGGGTACGGCGGGCACCTCACGTCGGTGTTGGCCCGTCAGGAGCCGGCGTTCCGCGAGCTGCTGGGCATCCCCGACGAGTTCATCCTCGCGACGTTGCTGCCGCTCGGCCGCCCGGTCCGTGAGATCACCAAGCTGCGCCGCGCACCGGTCGAGGAGTTCACCACGGTGGGCACCTTCGACGGCGCCGCGTTCGCGAAGCCGGGCGACTGATGGCCGACGTCGATCCCGCGATCACCGCCTGGGTCGAGCAGGCGGTGGGCGGCGAGGTCGTCTCGCTGCAGCAGATCCCCGCCGGTGGGCGAACCGGCTTCGCGGTCGACGTCGGCATGCCCGACGGCACCACTCGCGAGCTCTTCCTGCAGCGCGGCGGGCGCGGCGGTGTCGGCTCGTTCATGGGGTTCGACCGCGAGGCCGAGGTCTACCGCGCGCTCGAGCCGCTCGGGATCCCGATCCCGCACGTCTGGGGCGTCGACGAAGCACAAGACGTGTTCCTCGTCGACCGCGCGCGTGGGCACGCGTGGTTCCAGGCGCCGCGCGATCCCGAGGTGGCGCTCGCGGTCGCGCAGGACTTCATGCGCCAGCTCGCCACGTGGCACCGAGCTGGGGCGCGTGCGCTCGACCTGCCGAGCTTCGGGCCCGTGAAGTCGGTCCGGGAGCACCAGGCCGAACAGCTGGCCGGCATCAAGGAGTCGTTCGAGGCCCAGGACGCGAAGGAGCCGATCGACCTCCTGGCGCGCGTGCAGCTCGAGCACCTGCTTTCCGGGATCCCCACGTTCGACGGCGAGCCGGTGCTCGTGCAGGGCGACACCGGTCCCGGCAACTTCATGTACGAGGACGGCAAGGTCACGGCCATCGTGGACTGGGAGCTCGCCCACCTCGGTGACCCGATGGATGACATCGCGTGGCTGTCGCTGCGAGCGGTGCAGGAGCCGTTCACGCACTTCCCCG
>DASUMF010000152.1:0-4020 GCA_036277835.1 Acidimicrobiia bacterium | reverse complement strand
CGCACGGGAGGCCTGAGCCCCGCCGGGCGAGGAGCCGAGAGGTCGATCGCTCATGGCAACCTCGTCACCGCGGCTGCTCGTGATCGGGGGAACGTCGTTCGTGGGGCGGGCACTCATCGAGCTCGCCCTCGAACGCGGCTACCGGGTCACGATGTTCAACCGGGGGATCACCAATCCGGGGCTCTTCCCCGACGTCGACGCGCGCGTCGGTGATCGCGACGGCGGCCTGGCGGCGCTCGGCGACGACACCTGGGACTTCGTCGTCGACACGTGCGGCTACGTTCCGCGCGTCGTGCGCCAGTCGGCCGAGCTGTTGCAGGGCCGCGTCGGCTGGTACTCGCTGGTGTCGTCGCTCGCGGTGTACGCCGACTTCTCGGAGCGCGGCGCCAACGAGGACGCGCCGCTCGCGCCGGCGCCCGATCCCGCAACTGAGGACGTCGCCGCTCACTACGGCCCGCTCAAGGCCGAGTGCGAACGGGTCGTCGCCGACCTCCATCCCGGTGCGTCGACCATGACGCGCTGTTCGATCATCGTCGGCCCGAACGACCCGACGAACCGCTTCGTCTACTGGATCGCACGAGCGGCCGAGGGCGGCGTGATGCTCGCGCCCGGCGACCCGACCCAAACGGTGCAGTTCGTCGACGTGCGCGACCTCGCGGTGTGGCTCCTCGACTCGGCCGCCGACGGCGTCGCGGGTGCGTTCAACCTGGCCGGGCCGCATGAGCCGCTCACGATGCAGGCGTTCCTGCGCATGTGCGCCGACGTCACCGGATCCGACGTCCGCTTCGACTGGCGCGACGACGAGTTCCTCCTCGCGCAGGGTCTCGTGCCGTACTTCATGCCACCCATGTGGGTCCCGATGGACGGCCCGATGGTCGGCCTCGCCGAGTGCGACTCGTCGCGTGCGGTCGCGGCCGGGCTCCGGTTCCGCTCATCCGCCGACACGATCCGCGACACCTACGACTGGTGGGAGGCGGAAGCGATCGACGAGCCCCTGGCGTGGCCGCGGAGCGAAGAAGAGCGGGTGCTCCGTGCGTGAAGCCCCGATCGCGTCCTGATCTGTAGCGATCTGGACCGAATGTGAAACAGATCGCTACAGATCGACGCGTCCCGACGCGCTGAGTTGCCCGACTACCTTCCGCGGATGCATCGGCGAGGGGTTGTGTGGACCGCGGCCGTCGCGCTCGCGGTGGCGACGCTGCTGACGTCGACGACGGCCTTGGCCGCGACACCCGCGCCGAAGGAGTGGGACCCGCGCATCGAGAAGTATGCGCGTTTCGTCGAGCGGAAACGCGGTCTCGAGTTCGAGCACCCCGTGAAGGTCGACTTCATGGGTGAGCAGGCGTTCCGCCGTGCCGCATCTTCGTGGTACGACGACATCACCGACAAGGACCGAACGCAGGCGGCGCTCGACGGCGCGACGCTCCTCGCACTCGGATTGGTGACCGAACCCGTCGACCTCCTGGCCGCGGAGGAGTCGTCCGACGTCGAGGGCACGCTCGGCTTCTACGACGACGAGACCGGCGAGCTCGTCGTGCGCGGCACCGACCTCGAGAGCACCGAGGTGAAGCTCACGATCGTGCACGAGCTCACCCACGCGTTGCAGGACCAGCGCTTCGACCTCGGCAAGCTCGACTCGCGCACCAAGACGTCGGGCGAGTCGGCCGCGCTCACGTCACTGATCGAGGGTGACGCGTCGCTCGTCGAGCGCGACTACCTCTGGTCGTTGCCGCAGCGGGTGCAGGACGCGTACTGGGACGACCAACCGGTCCCTGCCGAGGGCGAGGGCCAAGGCATCGCACCGGACGTCGCGTCCGACCCGACCTGGCCTGCGGTGCTCGACCTGTGGACCGCCGTCGACTACGACCTCGCGCCCACCGCGCTCGACCTCGTCGTGAGGCTGCACGGCCGGAGCGGCCTCGACCGGCTGTTCGAGCGCCCACCGACGTCGGAGGAGCAGATCATCGACCCGGTGGCGCTCGACCAGCGCGACGCGCCCGTGCGGGTTGCGCTGCCGGAGTTCTCCGCCGACGAGACACCGCAGGGGAAGGCCTCCGACTGGGGCGCGTTCTCGTGGTACCTCGTGCTGTCGTCGCGTCTTCCGTGGCACCAGGCGCTCACCGCGGTCGAAGGCTGGGGCGGCGATCGGTCTCGCAACTACACACGGACGATCGACGGTGTCGTGCAGCAGTGCGTCCGCCTCGCCGTGACGGGCGACACCGCCGCTGACACCGACCAGCTCCATGAAGCGATCGCCGACTGGGCCGCCGCGATGCCGGTCGGCGGCGCCGAGGTCGCGCGCGATGGCGACCGCGTCGTGCTCTCGGCGTGTCCGACCGCGCAAGCACCCACCTCGGGTGACGAGGCGATGGAGACCGCGTACGACCGCCTGTGGGAGCGCACCGACCAGCTCGGCTACCTGCTCGCCGGCGCCGCGCCCGACGCGTTCGGTCGCTGCCTCGCCGACACGGTCGTCGCCGACACCGACGTCGAACCGCTGCTGTACGTCGAACGCGACCTCACCCGGGCCGAGAACCGCCGGATCCAGACGGCGCTCGGAGCCGCAGCCGACGCCTGTCGCTGAGACGGCACGCGCCCGGTGCGGTGAGCATGAACACCGCGACCGCGAGCTAGTCGCGGAAGTTCGTGAACTGCAGCGGGAGCTCGAAGTCGTGCTCGCGCAGCGCGGCGATGGCGGTCTGCAGATCGTCGCGCTTCTTGCCACTCACGCGGAGCTGGTCGCCCTGCACCTGGTGCTGGACGCCTTTGAGGTTGAGCTCCTTCACGAACTTGCCGATCTCCTTGGCCTTCTCGGTGGAGATGCCCATGCGCAGCGTGACGGTCTGGCGCACCGCGCCCTTGCTGGCCTCCTCGACCTTGCCGAAGTCGAGCGACTTCAGCGACACCTTGCGCCGCACGAGCTTCTCCTCGAGCACCTGCGTGAGCGCTTGGAGCCGCGACTCGCTCTCGGTGGCGAGCTCGATGGTGGTGTCCTTGAGCTCGATGGAGCTGCCGGTGTTCTTGAAGTCGAAGCGGGTGGTCACCTCGCGCTGCGCCTGGTCCACCGCGTTGCGGACCTCCTGCATGTCGAGCTCGGAGACGACGTCGAACGTGGGCATCTGGGGCTCCTGGATGGGCTGCGAGGAAGGCATTCCGGACCGAGGCGTCCGCAACCGGCCTGATACTCTACGGCGCCCTGGGTCGGTACCCGAGTGGCCAAAGGGGGCAGTCTGTAAAACTGCTGGGAGACCTACGTTGGTTCGAATCCAACCCGGCCCACTCCACTCCCGCCCGCCGATCCGGCGGGCGTTCACCGTTGTTCACACAATCGCAGTTTCCTGACCACGAGATCCCCGCGATACTGGCGCCATGCCGGTCCGCCGGTCGGCGAGCATCCCAAGGGCAGGGATCCGTTGCCTGCTCGCCGCGCTCGCGCTCGCGTTCCTGACCGTCGCATGTAGCGGGTCCGGTCAGCAGTACGTCAAGAGCTCCGACGACCGCACCTACTTCAAGGTGCCCGACGGGTGGAAGCTCTACGACGAGGGCTCGATCATCGGCGGGAACAAGGACCTGTCCGACGAGCAACGCGACAACATCCTCAGCACGAGCTGGCGCACCGCGTTCGACGCCAGCCCGGAGCCGAACCTCCACCATCTCTTCTCGGCCGCGACGCTGTACCCCACCGGGCTCGCGCTGGTCGATCACCTCTCGCCCGACGACGCCGATGCCGTGTCGGACCAGGTCCTGCGCAACGACTTCCTCCCCGTCGACAACGCGTCCGACGCCGGTCAGCTCGAGATGTTGTCGTACGAGCGCGTGAACCCGGGAGGCGGGTTCCACGGGATCCGCTTCCGCGCCCGCATCACGTCGATGGCCGATTCCGAGGTCTACGCCGAAGGTCCGGCATTCACGTTCGAGCAGATCTCGCTCCTCAACCAGGCGCGCGACAAGTCGTATTCGCTGATCGTCATGTGCTCGTCGACGTGCTTCGAGAAGCATGCGGACCGCATCGAAGGGGTC
>DASUMF010000151.1:0-6827 GCA_036277835.1 Acidimicrobiia bacterium | reverse complement strand
GGGATCGTGAACAAGCCGACGTCGCCCGAGGTGCGCGCCGCCGGGCAGCGCGCGTACCACCGCTGGCTCGCCGACTTCATGGCCCCGGCGGGGGGCCGCCTCGTCGGCGTGGCCGAGCCCGGTCCGTGCCTCGACATGGACGAGGCCGTCGCCGAGCTCCGGTGGGTAGCCGAGCACGGCTTCGTGTCGGTGGGCCTGCCCGGCACCACGGCCGACGACGCGCTTCCCCTGCTGCACGACGAGCACTTCGAGCCGTTCTTCGCCGCGTGCGAGGAGCTCGGCCTGGTGCTGTCGGTGCACGCCGGGTTCGGCCTGCGGCAAGGCGTGTTCTTCGAGTTCCACCAGCGCGTGCAGGAGATGATGGGAGGCCGGGCCGAGTTCGGCAGTGATCCCGACCGCGCACTCGAGATCCTCGCCGAGGCGATGGGCACCGCCGAAGACTCGCCGCTGCAGCTCGACATCACCGCTCGGCGGCCGCTCTGGCTCCTCATGGGCGGCGGGGTGTTCGACCGTCACCCGGGATTGAAGCTCGCGCTCACGGAGGTGCGCGCCGACTGGGTGCCAGGCACGATCGCGCACCTCGACGAGAAGTGCGCGAGCAGTGACCTCGCGATGAAGCTCACGCCGAGCGAGTACTACCGCCGCCACGTGGTGGTCGCGCCGTCGTCGATCCACCGTGCCGAGGTCGAGATGCGCCACGCGATCGGGGTCGACCAGCTGCTGTTCGGCTCCGACTACCCGCACCCCGAAGGCACGTGGCCCAACACCCGCGACTGGATCCGCACCGCGTTCGCCGGCGTGCCCGAGCGTGAGGCGCGCCAGATCCTCGGTGAGAACGCGGTCGCGGCGTACGGACTCGACCGCGACGCGCTCGTCGCGGTCGCCGAGCGCATCGGGCCGTCGGCCGATCTGCTCGGCCAAGGCGAGGCCGACGCTGCGCTCGTCGACCACTTCGATCAGCGGTCCGGCTATCGCCGGGCGGCTGAGGAGGTCGACATCGCGGCGATCGACGCCGTGCTCGACGGCGACCTCGCGGCGCTCGCGTCGTCGCGCTGATCACTGCAATTCCGACTGCACCGAACAACCCTGGAGGCGAGGCATGCCCGACGTCGTGGTGGAGACCCAAGCCGGTTCGGTGCGCGGACGCGTCGCCGACGGCGTCTCGGTGTTCCTGGGCGTGCCGTACGGCGCGCCCACGGGTGGCCGCAACCGCTTCCGCGCCCCACAGCCCGTCGCTCCGTGGGCCGGCGTGCGCGACGCGCTCGAGTACGGGCCGACCGCGCCACAGGTCGGGATGCCCGAGGAGGCCGCCGGCGCGGCGGCTGATGCGGAGGGCGCGCAGGCGGGCTTCGCCGACTTCATCCAAGGCCTCGCAGGGGGTCGTGACGCGCCGCAGGGCGAAGATTGCCTGGTGCTCAACGTGTGGACGGGTGGGCTCGACCAGCAGCACCCGAGGCCCGTGATGGTGTGGATCCACGGTGGCGCGTTCACCACCGGCTCGGGCTCGTGGGCCATGTACGACGGCACCTCGTTGGCGAGCCGCGGTGACGTCGTGGTGGTCACGATCAACCACCGGCTCAGTGCCCTGGGATTCCTCCACCTCGCCGAGCTCGGCGGTGACGACGTCGCCGACTCGGGCAACGCCGGGATGCTCGACATCGTCGCCGCGCTGGCGTGGATCCGCGACAACATCGCCAACTTCGGCGGCGACCCGAGCCGTGTGCTCGTGTTCGGCGGCTCGGGCGGCGCGTCGAAGACCTCGACGCTGCTCGCCATGCCCGCGGCGCAAGGACTCGTCACGCGCGTCGGTCTGCTGAGTGGCCCGATGACGCGGGTCAACTCGGCCGACGACGCGACGGCGGCGGCCGAACGGCTGCTCGCCCGGCTCGACGTGTCGCCGAAGCAGCTCGACGCGCTCTACGACATCCCGTTCGCGCGTCTCGTCGAAGAGGCTGAGCACATCGGCCTCGACATCAGCGCCGGACTCGCGTCGGCCGCCGGTGCCGAGGCGTTCATGCCGTTGCAGCCGGTGCTCGACGGTCGCAACATCGTCGTGCACCCCATGGACCCGGTGGCGTCGCCGTTGGCGGCCGACGTGCCGGCGATGATCGGGTCGACCCGCGACGACATGAAGATGATGATGCTGGGCCAGCCCTGGTTCGGCACGATGGACGACGACGGACTCCAGGCGATGGCCGACGGGTTCTTCGGTGAGCTCGCGACGCCGATGCTCGCGGCGTACCGGGCCGCGTACCCCGACGCGTCGCCCACCGATCTTGCGTGCGCGTTCGTCACCGACCGCACCATGTGGGCGGGGTCGATCCAGTGGGCCGAGCGCAAGGCGGCCGGCGGCCCCGCGCCCACCTACCTCTACCGCTGGGACTACGAGACCGACGCGCTCGGCGGCATCCTCGGCGCCACCCATGGCGGCGACATCCCGTTCGCGCTCGACAACTGGGAGCTCAACCCGATGGGCGGCCACCGCCCCGAGAACGGGCGGATGGGCAAGGTGTTCAGCGAGGCTTGGGTGCGGTTCGTGCACGACGGCGACCCGAACCACGACCAGCTCCCCAAGTGGGACGCCTACTCCGTCGACGAGCGCGCCAGCATGGTCGTCGACGTCGAGAGCCACCTCGAGCACGACCTCGACCGCGACCTGCGCCTGCTCTACGCGCGGTTGCTCGACGGGTCGGTCTGATCGTCGCCGTCGGACACTGGGAGCACTCGCGTGCAGTACAACCTCCTGATGCCCATGCGGGCGACGAAGCACTACGACCGTTGGATCGGCGACGAGCACCTGACCGACGTGGCGCGCCTCGCCGAGGAAGCGGGCTTCGACGGTGTGTCGGTGCCGGAGCACCCGATGCCTGCCGACAGCTGGCTCGCGACGGGTGGGCACCACTGCTTCGACCCGTTCGTGGCGCTGTCGTTCATGGGCGCGGTCACGTCACGGGTGAAGCTGATCACCTACGTGCTCGTGTCCGCGTACCGCCATCCGTACGTCACCGCCAAGGCGCTCGGCAGCCTCGACACGCTCTCCGACGGGCGGGTCATCGCGGGCATGGCGGCCGGCTACCTCAAGCCGGAGTTCGAGGTGCTCGACGCCGACTGGGACGAGCGTGGGGCGCGCTTCGACGCCGCGCTCGACGCGATGCGCGCGGCATGGAGCGGCGAGACCGTCGACATCGACGGCCCGTTCGCCGCGCACGGTCACACCCAGCTCCCGGCTCCCGCGCAGCCCGGCGGTCCTCCGGTGTGGATCGGCGGCAACAGCGGCGCGGCCCGCCGTCGGGCGGCGTTGCTCGCCGACGGGTGGATGCCGATCGGGCAGCCGCCGGAGATGGCCGAGATCACCGGCACGCCCGCGCTCGAGACGATCGAGCGGCTCGGCGCGCTGATCGCGGAGGGCAACGCGCGACGCGCCGAGATCGGGCGTGGCCCGCTCGACGTGTGCGTCGCGCCGTTCGGCAACCAGCCCGACGTCGGCGCCTACGCCAAGCTCGTGCGCGACGATCTCGCCGCCTACGAGGACGCGGGTGTCACGTGGTGCACGATCGAGCCACAGGTGCGCAGCTTCGCAGAGTTCCGCGACGCAGTGCACCGCTTCGCCGACGAGCTCATCACCTGACCCCTCGTCAGCGAACTGGCGTCAAAGGAAGTGGATAATCCCCCTGAGTTGACGCCAGTTCGCGTTGGGTGTTGCGCTACGCGGCGGCCTTCTCGAAGCCCATGAGGCGGCGCAGCGTGCCGCCCATGATCAGCTGCTGATCTTCGGGCGTGAGCTCTGCGACGATCTCGGAGTACGCGAGCGGGTCAGCCATCCCCTCGGGGTGCGGGAAGTCGGAACCGAACATGAGGTGGTCGGCGCGCAACCCGATGTCGAGCAGGCCCTTCGGGTCGGGCTCGTGGAACGCGTGGATGTAGATCGAGCGCTTGAACGTCTCGAACGGGTCCTCGTCGAAGATCACCGGCGACGTCTCGTACGTGCGCTGCAGCTTGGCGACGAACGGCCGGATCCACGTGCTCCCGAACTCGACCGGCAGGAACTTCAGGTCGGGGAACCGTGTGGCGAGCCCGTGGCCGATGATCGACGCCATCGAGTCGATGAGCGCGTCCTTCGGCGACATCAAGGCGATGAACGCCGGGTTGCCGATGTGACCGAAGCTGGCCTCGCGCTGCACGCCTTCCCACTCGTTGATGAACCGCGTGTAGCCGGGGTCACCGGCGTGCATGCCGACGAGCAGCCCGAGCTCCTGCACCCGCTCCCAGAAGGGGTCGAACTCGGGCAGCGCGAACGAGCGGAGGCCCTTCCACGTGGGCACCGGCGCCACACGAAGGAGGAAGATGTGGGCGCCGCGCTCGGCGATGTACTCCAGCTCCGCCAGCGCGGCGTCGAGCTTGGCCAGCGAGATGATCGGCGTGGCGAAGATCGCGTCGGCGAAGTTGAACGTCCAGTGCTCGTGCATCCACTCGTTCAGCGCGTGCACCGCGACGCACGCGGCATCAGGGTCATCCGAGAGGCGCTCCTCGAGCGCGCTCGCCAACGTCGGCCACAGCAGCGTGCGGTCGATGCCCATGTCGGCCATCAGCTCGAGCCGCGGCTCGGGATCGAAGAAGGCGTCGAGGCCCGGCATGGCGCGCACGCGTTGGCCGCGCGGGATGCCGCGTTCTCCGTCACCCTTCTGCGTCGGGTCGAGTCCGTACACGCCCGGCACCGCCACACGACCGAAGGTCGGGTTGGGGATGTAGTTGGTGATGTGATCGCGGATGGCGAGCTTGGTGCGACCGGCGATGTCGACGTACTTGATCAGTCCCTCGTACTCGCGCGGCAGGAACTTCGTGAGCGCGTCGGCGTTCTCGTACATGTGGTTGTCGGCATCGAAGACGTCGTAGGGGAGGTTGCGCTCCCGGACGTACATGAGCTCGCCGTCGTCGGCCATGGAACGTTCCTCCCGAGAAGCGCGTCGCGCGTCAACGTTGTTGAGAAAATGAGCCTATCCCAGTGGATCGGCGCGCCACGTCGGA
Source organism: Acidimicrobiia bacterium (assembly GCA_036277835.1). Lineage (GTDB taxonomy): Bacteria > Actinomycetota > Acidimicrobiia > IMCC26256 > DASPTH01 > DASUMF01. The sequence continues at coordinate 1,802 of DASUMF010000151.1, read as the reverse complement.
GGCGTGCCCCAGCGGTTCGCGTACGCGACCTCGTGTCCGGCCCGGCGAGGCGCCACGCCCCAGCGGCCCAGGGGATAGCCCATCGGCACTGCGCCGAACAGCTGCAGGCCCGAGTCGGCCGGGACGCCGAGGACGGTGCCCACCTCGGCCTCTGCCCGCACGAGCAGCGTCGTGAACACCGAGCCGACACCCTCGGCGCGCGCCGCGAGGCACATGCTCCAGAGCGCGGGCACCACCGTCGTCGCGCCCAGTCCGTCGGGGCCGTAGCCGAGCACGAGCAGGGGAACATCCGCGAAGTGGTCGTGGAGATACTGCGACGACGCGGCCTGCACCGGGCTCGAGTAGAGGTTCGGGACCGCCTGCAACAGCTCGTCGCGACTGCGCTGCCACACCCCGGCGAGTTCGCGCATCACGTCGCGGTCGGTCACGACGACGAAGCGCCACGCCTGGTCCGCGCCGGGGGACGGCGCGCGCACGCCCGCGTCGACGATGCGCGCGATCACGTCGTCGGGTACCGGATCGGGCTTCAGGCGCCGCATGGCTCGGGTGGTGAGCAGCACCTCGCGCGCGTCCATCAGCTCTTCTCCTGTCGTCATCGAGCGGTCGTCGGAGCCACGATCTCGGGGCCGAAGCGCTGGACCGTGTCCTCGGCCGCGCCCGCGTCGTCGCCGCACACGGTGATCACGACCCAGTCAGCGCCGAGCGCGTCGAGCGCCGCGACGTCGTCGAGGATCGCGGTGGAGTCGAACCCCGCGCGGACGTCGAGGTATCCCCACATGCCCGTGGCGACGACCTCCACCGCATCGGATGGACGGCCCGCCCGGTCGACCTCGTGGCGCAGGTCGTCGACCCGCTCGCGCAGGGCATCGAGGTCGGGGATCGGCGTCGTGCGGATCGTGTCGAAGATCGGACCGGAGCCGAGCATCCCGATCCAGCCGTCGAGGTCGCGCGCGGCGCGGCGCGTGCCCCACGGGCTGTTGCCGTGGATCCAGATCGGCGGATGTGGCTGCTGCACGATCGGCGGCAGCACGCGCACGCCGCGGGCCGAGTACCCGGTGCCGGTCGCGTCGAGGCTGGCGCCGGTCCACGCCTCACGCATGATCGCGAGGCGAGCATCGAACTCGCGCAAGCGGGTCGACGGATCCGCGCCCGCGGCGTAGAGCTCCGAGCGCAGGTACCCGGTGCCGAGCCCGAGCGTGACCCGTCCGCCGCTCAGCGCGTCGAGCGTGGCGATCTGCGACGCGGCGTGGAACGGGTTGTGGTACGGCGGGATCAGCAACCAGGTGAGCAGGCGGATGCGATCGGTGAGCGCGGCGGAGAAGCCGAGCGACGCGATCGGGTCGGCGACGCCCTCACCGTCGCGCTCGATCCAGTTCACCGACGGCGCGAAGTGGTCGGTGAACCCGATCGCGTCGAATCCCACGTCTTCCGCCGCGCGCACGAACCTGCGCACTGCCGGTGGCTCGAGGATCGCCGGCACCCACTTGGGATCGCCGACCGCGTGCTGCACTCCGAATCGCATGCTCCGCCTCGTCACCTGGTGGATGCGCGCCGGGCGCACCGCGGACCGCCGTGATCGGCAGGAACGTACGACCGACTTGCCGAGTCGGTCAACCGGGTTGAACACTCGGAGGGATGGCAGGTACGGGCGCGACGCATGAGTGATGCGAACAAGCAGGTCGTTGTCACGTTCCTGGAGCGGATGAGCGCGGGTGACATCGCTGGCGCCTTCGAGCTGATCGGCGACGACGCGACCTGGTTCAGCTTGTCGTCGCGCCGCCACGTCGACGCGCGGTCGATGC
>DASUMF010000150.1:0-2736 GCA_036277835.1 Acidimicrobiia bacterium | reverse complement strand
TGCTCGTAGTCACCCCATGCCTCGCGCGGGACGTTCCAGACGACTTCGAACTCGTTGCCGTCGGGATCGTGCGCGTAGAGCGACTTGCTCACGCCGTGGTCGCTCTGCCCGACGAGCGCGCCGAGCTCGACCAGCTGAGTGCGCGCCTCGGCGAGGTCTTCGATCGTCGGCACCTCCCACGCGAGGTGGTAGAGCCCGACCCGTCGAGGCGCGAGGGGCGCCGCGTCGGGACCGACGGAGAAGAGACCGAGGTCGTGGTGGTTGGTGCCGTTGCGAGCGCGCAGGAACACCGCGCTGCGCCCCATCTGCTCGACGACCTCGAAGTCGAAGGCGGCCTGGTAGAAGTCGCTCGCCACCTGGGCGTCTCGGACGTAGAGGACGGCATGGTTGATTCGCGTGGCCGGGATCATGTCGTTCGCAACCCCCTGAGCCGCTCGACGATTCCCGGGAACACGTCGAGGAAGGCATCGACATCGGCATCGGTCGACGACCAGCCGGTGCTCACCCGGAGTGAGCGATCGGCGTCGACCCCCATCGCGGCGAGCACTGGCGACGGCTCGAGCGTCTCGCTGGAGCACGACGACCCCGAGTGCACGGCCACGCCGTGCTGGTCGAGGGCCAGGAGGATCGGCTCGGCTTCGACCCCTGCGACTCCCAGGCACACGAGGTGGGGGAGGCAGGCGTCGGGATCGCCGTAGCGCTCGACCCCGGCGACCGTGGTGGCGCCGGTCGCGAGCCTGGCTGTGAGGTGGCGGGCCGCCGCGGCCTCCCGTGCGAGCGCGCCGTCGGCACCGACCTCCTCGGCCGCCGCCCCGAAGCCGACGATCGCCGCGACGTCCTCGATTCCCCCGCGCCGCGCTCGCTCCTGCGAGCCGCCGAGCACGAACGCCGGGAAGCGCATGCCGCGACGTACGAGCAGCGCGGCGGCGCCCTTCGGCGCGCCCCATTTGTGCCCGGTCAGCGAGCACAGGTCGGCGCCGAGCGCGGCGAAGTCGATCGCGACGTGCCCCGCGGCCGCGCACGCGTCGACGTGCACTGCGACCGCGCGTTGACGAGCGGCACCGACGACGTCCGCGACCGACTGGATCGTGCCGACCTCATGGTTGGCCAGCTGCACCGACACGAGGGCCGTGGTGTCGGTGATCGCGTCGATCACCTCGCGAGGATCGAACCGCCCGTAATGATCGACCCCGATGGTGGTGACGTGCTCGCCGGCGTCGCGTCGACAGGCGTCGAGCACCGCGGAGTGATCCACCGCGGAGGTGACGACGTCGTGACGGCCTTGCTCCGCCGCGCGGGTGAGCGCGCCGTACACGGCGGTGTTGATCGCTTCGGTGCCGCTCGCCGTGAACACCACCTCGCGTGGGCGGGCGCCGAACAGCGCCGCGACCTGCTCGCGCGCGGTCTCGATCGCAACGCGCGTGACGCGTCCTTCGGCATGGAGACGTCCGGGATCGCCGACGTGGTCGCTCAGGAACGGGAGCACCGCGGCGAGCGATGCGGGGCGCAGCGGCGACGACGACGCGTGATCGAGGTACGCGCGCGACACGGGGTCAGACGCGGGCGACGCAGCGATCGCCGCCGTCGGGGCGACTGGTCTCGAAGTGCGGTGAGGTCTCGCCGTAGAGGCCGGCGAGCATGCCGCGGATCATGCCGCGGTCGAGCGCGCACACCACGTGCGGGTACCGGGTGGCGGTGTCGCCGAACGGGCAGCACTCGGAGACGATCGCGAGGCTGTTGCCGCGCGCCTCGGTGTGGGCGGCGAACCCGTGCGCCGTGAGCGCCTCCGCGACCGCGCCGAGGGCGGCGCGCACGGAGCGGTGACCTTCGGTGGGATCGATGCGCTCGGCGAGCTGTGCGCCGTACTGGAAGCCGACCTCGTCGGCCAGGGCTTCGGCCTGCGCGGGCCCGAGCGCGTCGAGCGCGCCGGCGAGCATCCGAGAGAGGAGGTCGTCGTGCTTGAGCGGAAGGGCGAGGGTCGCGTCGAGCGGCCCTGCGTGGTACCGCTTCGACGGACGGCCTGCTGCGCGCGCCGGGTCGCCGGGGGCACGACCCACCTCGACGAAGAGGTAGCCGCCGCCCGTGAGCTTCTCGAGGTGATGGCGCGCGACGTTGGCGTGCAGCGCGAAGCGCTCGGCCACCTCGCTCGCGGTGGCGCCGACGTCGCCGCTGTCGCGCACGAACAAGTAGATCTCGCGCCGGGTCGGATCGCCGAACGCGCTCGTGACCGCGCTCACCACCGAGTTGAACTCGTCGGCGGAGAGGCCCGGATCGGCGGTCGCAGTGGCGGCCAGATCGGCGGGGGAGAGCTCCGGCTGCCGGGATTCGGAGGGCACGCCGGTATTCTACCTATCCCGGTAGTGGAAATGGCCTGCCCTGGTGGATGGCCCGCCCGCTGGTGGCTTGCTGCGGGTCACTTGCCGCGAGTGGCGTGCCGACTGATGACTTGCCGATAGGGACATGGAGGCACGAGTGCCCGGCACCGACGGAGACATCTGGGCTGCGCTCGACGCGGTGCAGGAACCCGAGCTGCGGCGCTCGATCGTCGAGCTGGGCATGGTGAAGGGCTTGGCCGTCGACGGCCGCACCGCGGTCGTCGCCCTCGCGCTGCCGCTGCCCGGCGAGGCGACGAGGGTGGAGCTGCGCCATCGCATCATGGGTGCCGCGGCGACGGTCGAGGGCATCGACCGGGTCGATGTCGACGTGCGCGAGATGACCGACGGCGAGCTCCGCGAG
>DASUMF010000149.1:0-15220 GCA_036277835.1 Acidimicrobiia bacterium | reverse complement strand
TCGCGCGATCTCACCCCCGTGACCGCATCGACCCTCCTCGCCCGCGCCTGACCCGCTCTCCCGTTCTCCTACGGGGTGACGTCGACGACGACCTTGCCGAGCGCGGCACGGTCGTGCACCACGCGCAGGGCGTCAGCCGCCTGCTCGAGTGGGAAGCGCTGGCCGATGACCGTCGACAGCTTGCCCTCCTCGTACCAGCGCGTGAGCTGGGCGAAGTCTTCGACGTTCGCCTCGGGATCGCGCGACACCGAGGACCCGTACGCGACACCCACCACCGAGATCGACTTCAGCAGCACCAGGTTGAGCCCGAGCTGCGGGATCTCGCCGCCTGCGAAGCCGACCACGAGGTAGCGGCCGTTCCACGCGAGCGCGCGCAGGTACTCGCGGAAGTCGCTGCCGCCGACGGGATCGAACACGACGTCGACGCCCGCGCCGTCGGTGAGCTCCTTCACGCGCTCCGACACCGACTCGTTGCGGTAGTCGACCACCGCGTCGGCGCCGCACTGCTCCGCGATCGCGAGCTTCTCGGGGCTGCTCGCGGCGCCGATCACGTATGCGCCCATCGCCTTGGCCACCTGCACGGCCGCCGAACCGCAACCGCCCGCGGCGCCGAGCACGAGCACCGTCTCCCCCGGCTGCAACCCACCCCTCTTGAACGCGTGCAGGCCGGTGCCGTAGGTGAGCGAGAACCCGGCCGCCTCGTCGTACGGCATGGCGTCGGGGATGCGGTGCAGGTTCGCCCGGCTCGCGCCGCCGATGTCGAACACGACCTCCTCGGCGAAGCCGCCGACGCCCGGCATCGCGAGCACCCGGTCGCCCACCGCGAGGTCGTCGACCTCGGCGCCGACCTCCAGCACCACGCCCGCGACCTCGTGCCCGGGTACGAACGGGGGCTCCTGACGGTTCTGGTACTGCCCGCGGATCACGAGGCAGTCGGGGAAGTTCACCGCCGCGGCGTGCACGCCGATGCGCACGTCGGACGGCCCGCACGGCGGTGTCGCGACGTCGTCGACCCGCAGGACCTCTTCGCCGCCGAGCTCGGGGCACACCAGCGCCCGCATCGTGTCGCTCATCGCGCTCTCCCCGTTCCTCGCGGAATCCAGCGGGCGCAGGGTATCCGCACCTGCGAAGCTCGGCCCATGGTCGGAGCCCACGACGAGACCGTGCACATGCCCGAGACGGTCGATCTCGGCGACGGCCTCGTGCTGCGCCGCGCCACCGCGACCCACGCCGACGCGGTGGCGCGCGCCGTGCGCGAGAGCCTCGAGCACCTCGCGCCGTTCATGCCCTGGGCCGTCGAGGTCAACACGCGGCCGGCGGTGCAACACGCGAGGTTGGTCGGAGTCGAGCGACTGTGGACCGAGGCCAAGGAGTACCAGTTCGTCGTGTGCCCGGCCGACGAGTCGGACGACCGCGTGCTGGGCGGCGTCGGGCTCCTCGGTCGCGATCGTTGGGGCGTGAGCCCACACAGCACCGAGATCGGCTACTGGGTCCACGTCGACTGGTGCCGGCGCGGGATCGCGACCCGCTCCTCGCGTGCGCTCACCGAGGCGAGCTTCGCGGCACTCGGCGCGACGGTCGTCGTGATCGCCTGCGACGAGGCGAACCTCGCGAGCAACGACGTCCCGCGCAAGCTCGGCTTCGCGCACGACCGGACCATCGATTGTCCGCCCGAAGCACCCGGTGAAACGGGTCACCTCCGGATCTGGACGCGCACCGAGGAGGCAGGTTGAGACTGGACCAGCTCTACGAGTCGACGCTCACCGACGAGCAACGGACGCTCTACACCTCGATCGCGGGCAACCGTGAGGGCGTCGACGCCCGACCGCGCCACCTGGTCGACGCCGAGGGCGCCATCCAGGGCCCGTTCAACCACATGCTGCACGTGCCGGCGATCGGCGACCCGCTCCAGCAACTGGGCGGCGTGCTGCGCTTCCGCGGCGCGCTCTCCGATGCCGCACGCGAGCTCGCGATCCTCCTGGTGGCGCGGTCGCAGCGCAGCGAGTTCGAGTGGTGGGCACACGTGCCGATCGCGCGCCGCGCCGGTGTCACCGACGACCAGCTCGACGCGCTCCTCGCCGGGCCGCCGCCGACGTTCGACGACCCGGTCACCGATTGCGTGGTGACCACGACCACCGCGCTCGTGGAGCGCGGCGACCTCACCGACGAGGAGTACGCGCGGGCGGAGCACGTGCTCGGTGCGCCGACCCTGATCGAGCTCACGACGCTCGTCGGCTACTACGCGCTCGTGGCGATGCAGCTGCGCGTGTTCCGCGTCACGATCCCTGACGGCGAGACGAACCCCTTCTCGCGCTGATCAGCGCCGACCGGTGTACGGCGACCCACCCCGTCCACGTGTGTTCTTGCGCGGCGGCGGCGGGCGTTCCGGCTCGGGCTCCTCGGTGAGCGTCTTCACCAGGAGACGGGCATCGCGCGCGGCCGCCTCGCCGCGGCCGGTCGTGAACACGACGTGCACCGCACGCGCCGCGGCCGCCAACTTCTCGAGACGCGGTCGCCACGGCTCGAGGTCGGAGCGGCGGTAGTCGGAGCGGAAGCGGTCGTCGCCGGTGTCGGCGCCCCGCTCCCATTCGTCGGCGTTGCGCCCGTGGAAGTGCACGAACGCGGTGTCGGTGGTCGCCACCGCGAGCGGCGGGAGCGACGAGGGGAACCCGGACGGGACGTCGACGCAGACGTACGCGAGCCGCTGCTCGGTGAGGAACGCCATCGTCTCGTCGCGGTGCTTGCTGTCGACCCACGTGCGATGACGGAGCTCGACGGCGAGCGGCAGGTCGCCCGCCCGCTCGCGCAGCCACGCGAAGTAGTCGAACGCCTTCGATCCCGGCACCACGTACGAGGGGAACGCGAAGAGCAGCGCGCCCAGCTTGCCGAACTCGTGCAGTGGCCGAACCGACGCCAGGACGCGGTCGAGCGCGAGCTCGAGCGCGGCGGCCGGGAGATCATCGGCGTAGACCTGGCGCCCGCTGCGCACCGACGGCGGGAGCAGATCGCGCACGTCGGGCGGGATGCTCTCCATGGGCGCCGGGTGATGGGTGAGCAGGCGATGCGCGCGCACGTCGAGCGAGAACCCGTCGGGGGTGCGATCCACCCAGGGCGCGACCATGCGGTCGGTGAGCACCTCCAGGCCGGCGTCGGCCTCGAGCACGCGGAACTGGCTCGAGCGGTCGCCGACCTCGGCCGGCTCGACCGCGATCCCGATCCGCAGCTGCGGCGCGACGCGCTTGCGCTTCGTTCGGTCGTCGCGGCCACCCCCCCGCCGACCGCGCGCGCCCTTCGCGCCACCTCCGGTCTTGGATCCCTTGCTCGGCGCGCGGCGACGCTCGCCGTCGCGGGCAGGCTGGTTCGGGGCGTCGTCGGGGCTCACGGGCAGGCACCCTATTGCGCACGGACGACGACCGACGGTGGTATACAACGCCGCCACCGTCGCGACGACCGCAGCGGGGTGGCTCGGGGGGTACCAACGATGGAGATCGTCGGCGCAGGGTTGGGCCGTACGGGCACGATGTCGTTGAAGCTGGCACTCGAGCAGGTGCTCGGCTCGCCGTGCTACCACATGATGGAGGTGTTCAGTCGTCCTGACGACATCGCCGTGTGGCAGTCCGCGATCGACGGCTCGCCGCCCGACTGGGCGGAGTTCTTCACCGACTACGACGCCGCCGTCGACTGGCCGGTCGCTGCCTTCTGGCGCGAGCTGAGCGACGCGTTCCCCGACGCGCCGGTGCTGTTGTCGACGCGCCGCGATGCCGATGCTTGGTGGAAGAGCGCCAACGACACGATCTTCCAGGTGTCGCGACACGACGCCGATGTCGGGGCCGATGAACTGGCACAGGCACACCACGCAATGGCCAACGCGATGTTCACGAAGCGGTTCACCCCTGACTGGCGGGACGAGGCAGCCGCGAAGCGCGCCTACGAGGCGCACAACGCGGCCGTGCGGGCGACGATCGAGCCCGGCCGGCTCGTCGACTGGCAGCCCGGCGACGGGTGGGAGCCCATCTGCACCGCACTCGACATCGCCGTGCCCGACGCGCCGTTCCCGCACGTGAACACCACGGAGGAGTTCCGGGGACGGTTCCGCGGCGACGACGCCTGAACGGCGATCAGGGCTGGATCGGCCGGAGCAGCGCGACGGGCGTCTGCTCGCTGGCCTGGCCGAGCGGGTTGTCGCGCAACAGCGACGCCACCAGCTCCGCGCTGACCCCCTCAGAGGTGCCGAGCACGTTCACCCCGATGTCGTTGGCGTCGATCACCGCGACGCCTGCGCCGAGTGCGGCGGCGAGCGAGCGGGCCACACCGTCGGGATCGTCGGGGCCCATCTTGGCGTGGCCGTCGTAGGGCGGGATGGTGCCGTGTGTCGGCCCGTCGATGGCGCGCACCGCGGGGCCTGCGACCCGGTAGAAGACGCCCTTCACGCCGAAGGGCTTGGTGACCGCCGACGCGAGCGTGGCTGCGAGGATCCTGGCCGCCCCTGCCTCACGGATCGCGAGCTCCATCGTGGCGGGGATGCCGAGCCCGATCCCCGACGCGGTGCGCCCCACGAAGCGCGACAACACCCGGGCGAGCAGCCGTGGTCGGATCTCGCTCACCGGGTACGAGCGGCCCTGGCAGATCGCCACCGCCTTCTCGCTGATCGCGAGCACGTCGCCGGCGCCCAGCTCGACGCCGTGCAGCGCGTCCTCGAGCCCGGCTTCGAGCGAGTCGCCGGTCATGAACAGCTTGGTGCGGATCGGCGCGCGCGCGTACGTGCGGCCGTCGACCGACGACCGCGCGAACAGGTGACGCTGCGGGTTCGCCGTGAACTGCGCGAGCGCGGCGCGCGCGTCCGACGACCGGCTCGCGACCCACTGGTCGCCCACTGCGGTGAAGTGCTCGTCCGGTGCTTCGCCGCGACGAGTTGCGCCGTCGGCGTCGAAGAACACGCGCAGCCAGACCTCGGTGTTGATGGCACGCCAGAAGATCTGTGACGGCTCGACCTCGCCGGCGCAGAACCGGTCGAAGGTGGACGCCAGCGCGTCGGCGTCCCAGTAGGGCCGCACGCAGAACTGCGGCGACCGGAACAACCCCTGCACCGTCGCGCGTCGGGCGCGCAGCCAGCGGGTCTCCGGTGTCGTGAAGCCGACCTTCCAGCGACGCGTGCGCACCTTCTCGGTGAGGACGCCTCGCAGACCCTCCCGGAGGATGGCGCGGCTCCAACCGCGCTCGACCAGTGCTTCCGAGGGAAGGCGCAACACCCAGTCGACCAGCTCCTGATCGAGGAAGGGCAAGCGCGACTCCATCGAGAAGGCCATCGAGTTGCGGTCCTCGTAGCGGAGCAGCGAGGGCAACGAGAAGGTCTGGAGATCCGCCACCAACCGGCGCTTGAGGTCGTCCTGCGAGCGGGCGAAGCGCGGCGGCTCGAGCCCGCGCGTGAACTCGGGTTGCAGCAGCGGGGCGATGGGCAGTGCGCGCCGCCGGTCGGAGAGCCGGCGCTTCACCAACGGCCAGAGCACGTCGCGCGACTCCCACGCCTCGGTCGCGAACGCACCGAACCGGCGGGCGCGCAGCAGCTCACGCAGGTACACGTACTGGTACGGCACGTACCCCGCGAGCAGCTCGTCGCCGCCCTGACCGTTGAGCAGCACCGTCACCTTCGGCTGGGCGAGGCGCATCACACACCACTGCGCGTACGGGCCCGTCGACACGATGGGTTCGTCCTGGTGCCACACCATCCGATCGAGCTCGCGGACGAACTCCTCCGACGTCGGCTCCGCGAACGACGGTTCCGCATCGACCTCGGCGAGTACCGCGTCCATGTAGGCGCGCTCGTCGATCGGGTCACCGTCGTAGACGATCGAGAACGTCTTGAGGTGATCGCCGAGCGACGTCGCGTCGGGCACGTGCTCGGCAAGGAGGCGGTTCGACACCTTCACGATCGATGACGAGTCGATGCCACCCGACAGGCAGGTGCCTGCCGCGACGTCGGCCACGAGCCGCCGTTCGACCGAACGTTCGAAGCGCTCACGGAACTCGGCCGGGTCGTTGGCCGCGTCGGTGGAGAGCGCAGGCTCCCAGTAGGTGTGCTCGTGCACGCCCGCGCCGTCGACCACTGCCCAGGTGGCGGCAGCCAGCGCGCGGACGCCCGCGAACGCCGTCTGGGGCTGGTGGTCGTGGAGACCGTGGAGCAGGTAGTCGTAGAGCCACTGCCGATCGGGTTCGGTGCACAGCTCGGCGTCGGCGAGGAGGGCCTTCGACTCCGAGGCGAACAGGACCCGGCCGCTCCCCGAGCGCGCCCAGTAGAGCGGCTTGATCCCGAAGTGGTCGCGTGCGAGCACGAGCCGGGGCTCGTGTGCCTGATCGGTGCGCAGGTCGAGGATCCCGAGTGCCCACATGCCGTTGAACCGGGCGAAGCAGTCGGTGCCCCACTCGAGGTACGCGTGCAGCACGACCTCGGTGTCGCAGGCGGTGAGGAACTCGTGACCGGTCGCGACGAGCTCGTCGCGCAGCTCTCGGTAGTTGTAGACCTCGCCGTTGTAGGTGAGCTGCACGAGCTCGTCAGGGGTGCCCACGGGCTGGTGACCGCCGTCGGGATCGATGATGGCGAGCCGCCGGTGGCCGAGGCTCGCCAGCTCGTGCGAGAAGAACCCCTCACCGTCGGGGCCGCGGTGCTCGATCCGTGACGTCATGGTGGCGAGCAGGCCCGGGTCGGGTGGGCCCCAGAAGCCCGCGATGCCGCACATGGTCAGGCCAATGTAGGGCTCGGACCTCGACGTCAGCGGGTCCAACCACGCGGCGGCGATCCTCTCTAGGCTGTGGCAGCTTGGAACGATCAGACCTCAACTGGCGCGGCGTGGTGATCTTCGGGTTGGCGGTCCTCTCCGTCATCGTGTTGATCAACGTGATCGACGACGAACCTGCACAACTCGGCGTGAACAGCGCCGCGTCGTCGCAGGACTCGGGCGACACCACGACCCTGCCCGGCGCGAGCACCACCACGGTGCCCGGCGCGACGGGCACCACCAAGCCGGGCTCGACCGCCACCACCAAGCCGGGCACGACGACCACCACGTCGTTCAACCCCGCCGGGCGCGCCACGCTGACGATCGGCTCGTCGGGGACCGACGTGCTGCTCGTGCAGCAGACCCTGACCAAGCTCGGGCTCTACAGCGGTCCGCTCGACAGCTCCTACGGCCCGAGCACCGCTGCAGCCGTCACCACCTTCCAGACCCAGAAGGGCTTGTCTCCGGCCGACGGGCAGGTCGGCCCGGCAACCTGGAACGCGCTCGCCGCCGCGTAGCGATCAGGCGAATCCCGCTCGCCGGAAGCGCTCGAGCAGCTCGGCGTCGCCGAACACGTCGAGGCCGTCCGCGGGGAGCCGCCCCCACACGAACAGGTCGAGGTCCGACGCGGTGCCGCGCGCGGCGACATCGCCCTTCGCGTGGCGCGCCTCGACGGTCGGGCCATCGGCCGCCAGCGTGACGAGCCACTCCCCACCCGCCTCGGACCCAGCGTCGGTGGCGGTGCCGGCGCTGGTGTCGGTGCAGTGCAGGTGCACGGTCTCGCCATGACCGACGAGACCGCTCGCCAGCCGACCGAGTGACATCTCGAGCCATTCGGCGATGCCGTCGATCGCGAGCGAGGTGTCGATCGGAGTCGGGGCGCCGGCTGCGAGTGCGGCATCCCAACGGTGCACCGCCACCTCGTGCGCCTGCCGGCGGAACCAGAACCGCACCGAGTGCTCGCCGCTGAACGTCCAGACCGGTGCGCTGGGATCGGCGGCCGCGAGCGCGTCGACGAGGGTGGCGCTCGCAGCGCGGAACCATGCCACGAGCTCGGCGGGCGGTGGGAGCTCCCGCATCTCGGAGCGACTGATGCGCTCGGTCGGGAGGGTGGTCACGGTGAGCGCGGCCCAGCGCTGCACGTTCCCGACGTGTTCGACGAGATCGAACACCGTCCACCCCGGGCACGCAGGCACCGAGGCGTCGAGACCGGCGCGCTCGGCGGCGTCGGCGAGCGCCGCCGACTCGCGCGCGATGGCGTCGAGGTACTCGGTGGTGTTCATCCGAGGAGGCTAGAGCGTCACACGCCGACGGGACGCAGGAGATCAGCGTCGTTGTTCGCGGGGCTGTTCACGCGCGAGCTCACCTCGAACGTCTCGAACCACTCCTGTGGCGCGGGCTCGAGGAACGACTGCAGCGTCGCGACGTCGTCGAACGCGGGATCGAGCCACTGGTCCCACATGCCCTCGTCGAGCACGACCGGCATGCGATCGTGCACGCGCGCGAGCAGCTCGTTGGCGCGGGTGGTGACGATCGCGTACGTGCGCAACCACGCAGCCGGGTCGTCGGGATCGTCGATCGACTCGTCGCGCCAGATCTCCCACAGACCCGCGAACGCGAGCGGCTCCCCGTCGCGTCGTCGCACGACCCAGGGCTGGCGCACCGGCTTCTTCGTGCCCGGCGCCTCGAGCTTCTTCCACTCGTAGAACGCGTCGGCGGGCACGATGCACCGTCGCCTGCGGAACGCGCGCTGGTACGACTTCGTGGTGGCGACGGTCTCGGCGCGCGCGTTGATCATGCGGTCGCCGATCGCCGGGCTCTCCGCCCACGAGGGCACGAGACCCCAGCGCAGCTCCGAGAGCACCCGCCGTGTCGGGCCCGGCTCGGCGTCGCGGCGGGGCGGGCGCTCCCGGACGACCGGGACCACCGCTCGGGGTGTGACGTTGTAGTCGGGTTCCCGATCGCCGACCTGGTCGTCGTCCACACCGAAGCGGTCGACGAGCAGCTGCGGCGACGACGCCGTCACGAACCGACCACACATGACGTTGGTTCTACCCGACGAGGGGTCAGCGGGAAGCGAGTGCCGGTCGGTCGGCGAGCCGGTGGACGAAGCGCAGACCCGACCACGAGCCGTTGATCGCGCACACCTTGTTGTCGACGAGGCCGTGCTCGAGACCGACGGTCTGGACGGCATCGAAGCCGAGGTCGGTGGCGACGCCCGAGGTCTTCTTCGGCCACGCGACCCAGAGTCCGCCGTTGGGTGCGATCGCCCGCGCGAACGCGGGGAAGCGCCGCGCGAGCTCGGCGCGTCGGGTGACGAAGAACACGACGACGTCGAGGTGGCCGCGGGCCTGGTGACGGACCTGCACGCCGCGCGGAAGGGCGCCGAGGGTGCCGTCGAACCCTGCGGGAGGCGCGACGATCGCAACGCGCGCTCCCTCACCGATCCCGAGCTTCCGCGGGAGCGGCGTGCCCGAGTACCCGCTCGTCGTCAACTGGCGCCCGCCCCGCTCTCGTGCCGCCCCGTCCCTGCGCCAACTTGCCCGCGCCACAGTACGCATGTCAACCGCGTCTGCGCACCGCCAGGCGTCCCGGCGGCATTTCCCGACCGATTCACTCGCATTTCGAGGACGCCGTCGCTATCCTGCGACGCGTCACGCACCCAGGAGGCCAACATGGCAGTTCGACTCGGAGACGAAGCTCCGAATTTCACCGCGGAGACGACCGAAGGAACGGTCACGCTCCACGACTACCTCGGCGACGGCTGGGGTCTGCTCTTCTCGCACCCCAAGGACTTCACGCCGGTGTGCACCACCGAGCTCGGCGCGTTCGCGCGACGCAAGGGCGAATTCGACCAGCGGGGCGTGAAGCTCATCGGCGTCAGCGTCGACCCGCTCGACTCCCACCACGACTGGGCGTCCGACATCGAGGAGACCCAGGGCGCCAAGCTCAACTACCCGCTCATCGCGGATCCCGATCGCAAGGTCGCCGACCTCTACGACATGATCCACCCGAACGCCAACGACACCCTCACGGTGCGTTCGGTGTTCGTGATCGGGCCCGACAAGAAGGTGAAGCTCACGCTCACCTACCCGGCGAGCACCGGTCGCAACGTCGACGAGCTGCTGCGGGTGATCGACTCGCTCCAGCTCACCGCGAACTACCAGGTGGCCACGCCGGTCAACTGGAGCCAGGGCGAGGACGTGATCATCGTGCCCGCGGTCAGCGACGAGGACGCCAAGGCGAAGTTCCCCAAGGGCTGGACGGCGCTGAAGCCCTACCTGCGCCTCACGCCCCAGCCCGACAAGTAAGCGGGCTGGCTAGAGATAGCCGGTCGGGTCGACCGGGTTGCCGTTGACGCGCACCTCGAAGTGCACGTGGCACCCGGTCGACTTGCCGGTACTCCCGACGTAGCCGATCACCTGGCCTGCGGTCACCGTCTGGCCCGCGCCCACCGCGAACGCCGACTGGTGCCCGTACAGCGTCGCCAGGCCGCCGCCGTGATTGATGATCGTGGCGTTGCCGTAGCCACCGTTCCAGCCGGCTGAGATCACCACGCCGTTGCCCCCCGCCTTGATCGGCGTGCCGCACGGGGCGCCGAAGTCGAGCCCGGAGTGGAACGCGCTCGTGCCGGTGATCGGATCGGTGCGGTACCCGAACCCGCTCGTGATCGGGGCGTTGCCGACCGGCTTGAGGAACCGGCCGTTGCCCATCGGCGGACCGTCGCCGGCGCCCTCGATCGTCGCGCGGATCCGCGCGTCCTCGACGGCCTTCTCCGACTCGAGCTGGTCCTGCTCGAGTGAGAGGGTCTGGACCCGCGACTCGAACCCTGCTTGTGCCTGCGCCGCCGCGTCGCGCGCGCTCTGCTGCTGGGCGTAGAGCGTCTCGATCCGGCTCTTCGTCGCCTCCGCCTCGGCGCGCGTGGCGTCGGCCTTCGCCTGCTGGGCGTCGAGGTCCGACTTCTGCTCGTCGAGCGTCTTGCGGAGCCGTTCCGACCGGGCGAGGTCGTCGCGCCGCTTCTGTGAGACGCGCTCGAGGTAGTGCTTGCCCTCGACGATCGCGCCCGAGCCGTCGGCGCTCCCGATGAGGTCGAGCACCGACGTGCTGTCGGGCCGCATGTAGAGCAGCACCGCGCTCTTCTTCGTGTCGGCCTCGGCGTCGGCCAGCTTCACCTGGGTCTTGTCGATCTTCGCCGTGAGGAGGACCTCGGCGAAGTTCAGGCTGTCGAGGTCGGCCTGCGCCGCCGCGAGCGATGCCTGCGCGGCGGCGACCTGGCTCTCGAGATCGCCGAGCGTGGCGTCGAGCTTCGCCTTCTGGGCCTGGAACTCGACCGCCTGGGTGCGCGCCTGCTGGGCGGCCTTGCTGGTCTCCTCGATCTGGTCCGCGAGCTGGCGCTGCTTGTCGGTCTGCTGCGCCGCGGCCGGGCCCACGAGCTGGCCCACGACCGTCGTCGTGACCAACGTCACGAGCGCGACGAGGAAGCACAGACGCCGGGACATGCCGCGATGGTAGGCAACTCCAACAACAGAGGCAACAGTGGCCACACCAGTGGCACAGACCCCTTGTGCCGCCTCGGTTGCGGCCTCAGGTACGGAGGAACCGGCGCAGCCCGACGCTGGCGCCCACCACGCCGATCAGGGCACCGATGGCGAGCACGTAGAACGCGATCAGCGTGGTGTCGCCCGACGTCACGTAGAACTCGCTGAAGAAGCTCTCCCGGTCGTTGAACGCGTCGTCGAAGCCGAAGTGCTTGAGCGCGAGCACCGCGAGGATGGCGAGCCCGGCGCCCACGAGGCCCTGGACCATCCCCTCCGCGATGAACGGGATGCGCACGAACCAGTTCGACGCGCCGACGAGCTTCATCACCTCGATCTCGCGCCGCCGCGCGAACGTCGCGAGCCGGATCGTGTTCACGATGAGGAACAACGACGAGCCGAGCAGCACGAGCGATATCACGATGAAGATGAACCGCACCGTGTTGGTGACGTCGATGAGCCCCTTCAGCGCCTCACCCGGTGTCTTGACCGAGTCGACGCCGGGCGACGTCTGGAACGTGCTCTGGACCGTCGGTGTGAGCTCTGCCTTCTTGGGCGCGACGCGGAACGACGTGGGGAGGTCTTTCGCCTCGATGCTCTGCACGAGCTCGGGGTTGCGCTTGAAGATGCGCTGGAACTCCTCGTACGCGGCGGCCTTGTCGAGGAAGCGGAACGTCTTGACGTTGGAGTCCGCCTCGAGCGCGCTCTTGACGTCGTCGATCTGCTGCTGGGTGGCGTCGACCGTCATGAAGATCTCGAGCGTGACGCCGCCCTTGATGCGCTCGGTGCCGTGGTCGACCCACTTCGAGAGCATCAGGATGCCGCCGAACAACGCGAGCGACACCGCGACGGTCGCGATGCCGGCGATCGTCATGAGCACGTTGCGACGCAGCGAGACCAACGTCTCGCGCGAGAAGTAGGCGACTCTGGTCCACATGTGCTGGTGTCAGCTCCCGACGCCGTAGACGCCGCGCGCCTGGTCGCGGACGAGCGATCCTCGATCGAGCTCGATCACGCGACGGCGCATGGCGTCGACGATGCGTTGGTCGTGGGTGGCCATCACGATGGTGGTGCCGGTCCGGTTGATGCGGTCGAGGATCCGCATGATGCCGACGGTGGTGGCGGGGTCGAGGTTCCCGGTGGGCTCGTCGGCGAGCACGATCAAGGGGCGATTCACGAACGCGCGGGCGATCGAGACCCGCTGCTGCTCGCCACCGGAGAGCTCCGTGGGGAACCGGCCGGCCTTCTTGGCCAGGCCGACGAGGTCGAGCACCTGCGGCACCTGGGTGCGCACCACGTGCCGGGGCCGGCCGATCACCTCCATGGCGAAGGCGACGTTCTCGTAGACCGTCTTGTTGGGCAGCAGCTTGAAGTCCTGGAAGACGCAGCCGATGTTGCGGCGCAGCTGCGGGATCTTCCAGTGGCCGAGCTGGCCGATGTCGCGCCCGGCGACCACGATGCGGCCCTCCGTGGCGCGCTCCTCGCGCAGCAGGAGGCGCAAGAAGGTGGATTTGCCCGACCCGGACGGCCCGACCAGGAAGAGGAATTCTCCCTTTTGGACCTCGGCGGTGATGTCGCGCAGTGCGACGACGTCGCCCTTGTAGGTCTTGGTGACGTTCTCGAATCGGATCATCGCAAGAAGGGTTGGTCCAGTGCGGTGTGCGTGATGACGAGCCCGCCCGGCCCAGCGGCCGAGGGTAGCAGGGGCATGCTCGCGAACCGCGGCGCGGGCGCTACTCCGTGCGGCGCCAGCGGAGGTACGACTCGATGAAGCCGTCGAGATCGCCGTCGAGCACGGCGGCCACGTTGCCGGTCTCGTAGCGCGTGCGCTCGTCCTTGACGAGCTGGTACGGCTGCAGCGTGTACGTGCGGATCTGACTCCCGAACGCGACATCGCGCTTGTCGCCCGAGATCGCGTCGAGCTCCGCTTGGGTCTCCTCCCGCTGCCGCTCTGCGAGGCGGGCGGCGAGGATCTGCATCGCACGCGCCTTGTTCTGGGTCTGCGAGCGCTCGTTCTGGCACGACACGACGATCTGGGTCGGGATGTGCGTGATGCGCACCGCGGAGTCGGTGACGTTCACGTGCTGGCCGCCCGCCCCCGACGACCGGTACGTGTCGATGCGCAGCTCCGTCGGGTCGATCTCGGGCGCTTCCTTCTCGTCGAGCGCGGGCACGACGTCGAACGATGCGAAGGCCGTCTGGCGCCGCGCGTTGGCGTCGAAGGGCGAGATGCGGATGAGACGGTGCACGCCGCGCTCGCTGGTGAGCAGACCGTACGCGTAGCGACCCTTCACCGTGAACGTCGCGGAGCTCAGCCCGGCCTCGGTGCCGGGCGACACCTCGTCGAGCTCCACGCCGAACCCGCGACCTTCCGCCCACCGCAGGTACATGCGCAGGAGCATGTTGGTCCAGTCCTGCGCGTCGGTGCCGCCGGCACCGGAGTTCACGGTGCAGATCGCGTCGCGTTCGTCGTACTCGCCGGTGAACAGCGAACGGAGGTCGAGCTCGTCGAGGCGTCGGGTCAGGCTCTGCAGCCCGCTCTCGATCTCCCCCTCGAGCGAGTCGTCACTCTCCTCCTGCGCGAGCTCCACGAGCGTGTCGAGGTCGGAGAGCTCGCCGTGCATCGCGTCGACGATCGCGACGTCGTCGCCGAGCTGGGCGTGCTCGGTGCTCACGGCCCGGGCCGCGTCCTGGTCGTCCCAGAAGCCGGGTGCGCTCATCCGCTCCTCGAGCTCCGCGATGCGGACGCGAGCGGCGTCGACGTTCAGGTAGGCCCGCGCCGCCTCGACACGGCCGCGCAGGCCTGAGAGCTCGTCGGAGAAGTCACGCATGCGACAGGGCGCTGCTCAGCGCCCGTGGCAGAGCTTGTACTTCTTGCCGCTCCCGCAGAAGCAGGGCTCGTTCCGGCCCGGGGTCTTCTCGACCCGCACCGGTTGCAGGGTCTCCTCGGCACCGTTCGCGGCGACCGGGGCGCCGGCATCGAGGCCCGGCGCGAAGTCGCCTGCCCGCTCCTCGGCCGGGATACCGGCCGCGGCCGCGCGCATGGCGGCAGCGCCCTGCTCGGCGTCGTCGGAGCTCGAGTAGCGCATGCGGTTGTTCGACGGCGCACGCGGCGCGTCCTCGACCTTGGCGACCTGCAGGTGCGACACGTAGGCGACGAAGTTGTCCTGGATCTGGCCCATCATCGCTTCGAACATGTCGAAGCCCTCACGCTGCCACTCGGCGAGCGGGTCCTTCTGACCCATGGCGCGGAGGTTGATGCCCTCGCGCAGGTAGTCCATCTCGTAGAGGTGCTCGCGCCAGTGCTGGTCGATCATCGACAGCATCACGCGACGCTCGATCTCGCGGAGGTTGTCGGCACCGACCGACTCCTCCTTCGCCTCGTACCGCGAGGTCGCGTCGTCGGTGAGGAGCTCGACCAGCGTGTCGCGGTGTGTGGCGGCGTCGAGCTGCTCGCGCGTGATGTCGGTGGGGAAGATCGTCGCCACCTGGCGGTGCAGCTCTTCGGTGTCCCACTCCTCGGGGTACTCGCTGGGGCAGAACGTGAGCACCGCGCGCTCGACGGTGGCCGTGATGGCGTCGAACGTGTCGTCGCGCAGGTCGTCGCCGTCGAGGATCTGTTGACGGCGACGGTAGATGACCTTGCGCTGCTCGTTCATCACCTCGTCGTACTTGAGGACGTCCTTGCGGATCTCGAAGTTGCGTGCCTCCACCGTGTTCTGCGCGCGCTCGATCGCCTTCGTGACCATCTTCGCCTCGAGCGGCACGTCGTCGGGGAAGGAGCGGTCCATGACCCAGTTCATGGCGCCGGTGGCGAACAGCCGCATGAGCTCGTCCTCGAGCGACAGGTAGAAGCGGCTCTCGCCGGGGTCTCCCTGGCGGCCGGAGCGGCCCCGGAGCTGGTTGTCGATG
>DASUMF010000148.1:0-3709 GCA_036277835.1 Acidimicrobiia bacterium | reverse complement strand
GCCGGGCCCTGACCTCAGTCGCTGCCGAGGCGCTGCAGCAGCTCGAAGAGCGCGGGGTCGGCCTCGGGCCCGTAGGCCGAGACGATCACGCCGCGCGTCCCGCACGCTGGGCACTCGACGCCGAGCACGATCGCCTCGTCGGCAGGATCGCTCACGCCCTCGAAGCGGTAGGTGTGGGTGATCACGACCCGTTCCGGCGCGTGGCGGGTGCCGCAGGCCGAGCATTGCACGCCACCGTCTTCGAGGCGGAGGTCGTCGGTGTACCCGAGTCCTTCCAGGATGCGCACGGCATCGAGCACGGTCTCGGCAGCGTCCACACGCGGAGCCTACGACGCCGCGCAGATGTGCGCCGGGGCTGCCCGGGGTGCGAACCTGCGACCCGTGGACCCCGACCCCGAAACCGAAACGGGCACCGACGCCGACGACGCCGAGTGGTCGGCGCACTTCGTCGGCGCGCTCGGGCTCGAGCTCTGGGTCGAGGACGGCCTCACCCACGGCCGCGCGCTGCTCCGGCCCGAGATGTGGGCGCCGGGCACCGACGTGCCGCGCCTCGGGGTGCTCGCGACCATGGTCGACGTCGTCGTCGGCACGCGGCCCGACGGGCCGCTCAACCCGACGATCGACCTCCGCATCACGCTGCTCGCGCGTCCTCCCTCGGAGGGCGAGGTGTTCCTCGTGTGCCGGCCCGTCAAGCACGGCCGGCGCATCTTCGTGGGTGAAGCCCTGCTGCACACCGGTGATCCCGATCAGCCCTTCGCCCGCTCGCGGTGCTCGTTCATGAGCAACGTGATGGCGGGGGTGGGCTCGATGTTCGGACCGAAGGACGATCCGCCCGCCCGCATCCCCTCGTTCGACGAGCTCCTCCACGCCCGGTCCCTCGCGCCGGGGGTCGTGGCGATGGACGCGCATCCCCGGGTGAGCAACGGACCGGGCGACACCATCCAGGGCGGTGCGCAGGCGTTGCTCGCGGAGATCGCCGCCGAGGAGGCGCTCGAACCATTCGGGCGCTACGCCGCGGTCGACCTCGAGATCCGATACCTCAACCGGGTGCGCACCGAGTCGATCGTCGCGACCGCGGAGATCCTGCCGGGCGACCTGGCTGGTGTGCAGGTGCGCGTGCCCCTGCACGAGGCGGGCGACGACGGGCGCATCGTGTCGCTCGTGTCGACGACCTGCCGCGCGCTCTGACGCGCGAGAGTGATCCGGTGCCTCGGGTCGTGATCGTCGGGGGCGGCTTCGGCGGCCTGCAGTGCGCCCGCGCGCTGGCCGGGAAGCAGACGTCGGACGGGCAGGCCGTCGACGTCGTGCTCGTCGATCGCCGCAACTACCACTTGTTCACGCCGCTCCTGTACCAGGTCGCGAGCTGCCTCATCAGTCCGGCGGAGATCACCGCGCCGCTCCGCAAGGTGTTCCGCCGCGCGCCGAACGTGCGCTACCGGCACGCGGGCGTCGACGGAGTCGACTTCGCGGCCCAGCTCGTGCACCTCGATGACGGCACCACGCTCCCGTACGACATCTGCGTGCTCGCGACGGGCAGCGTCACCAACCACTACGGCAACCGGGCGGTCGAGGAACACGCGCTCGGGCTCAAGGACCTCGGCGAGGCGCTCCAGCTCCGCAACCACGTGCTCGAGTGCCTCGAACGCGCGACCGTCGCGACCGACCCCGACGACCGTCGCCACCTCCTCACCTTCTGCATCGTCGGCGGCGGCCCGACCGGCGTGGAATACGCAGGCGCGTTGGCCGAGCTCGTGCGCCTGGTGCTGCCGCTGGAGTACCGCGAGATCCACCCCTCCGAGGTGCACATCGTGCTCCTCGAAGGCGGTGAACGGGTGCTCCCCACGTTCTCACCCCGTTTGTCGCGGTATGCCGCGCGAGAGCTCGAACGGCGCGGCGTCGACGTGCACGTCGGCGCGCTCGTGGCGTCGGCCGACGACCGTGGCGTGGTGCTGCGCGACGGCCACGAGCTGCTCACCGCGACGATGGTGTGGACCGCGGGCGTGCTCCCGGCCGATCCGCTGCACGACCCCCCGCGCCGCATCGAGGTCGACGACCACTTCCGCGTGGAGGGCACCGACGACGTGTACGCGATCGGCGACGTCGCCGCCGGCACCGATCGCAAGGGCAACCCGCTCCCGATGGTCTCGCCGCCCGCGATGCAGGCCGGGCGCTTCGTCGCCAGGGAGATCCTGCAGGGATCATCGGCGCGTCCGTTCCGCTACCGCGACAAGGGCACGCTGGCGACGATCGGCCGCACCGCCGCGGTGGGCAAGGTCGGGCCCTTCGAGTTCACCGGCTTCACCGGCTGGCTCGTGTGGCTCGTCGTGCACCTCTACTACCTGATCGGGTTCGAGAACCGCCTGCTCGTGCTCATGCGGTGGGCCTGGTACTACTGGCGCCTCGACCGCCCGGTGCGCGTCATCGTGAGCGCCGACCCGGACCCCCTCGACGCACAAGGTCCCTACCGCCCGGGCACCGTCCCGCCGTCGACGGTGTAGAGCTGGCCGGTGATCCACGCGCCCTGGTCGGAGCACAGGAACATCGTCATCCAGGCGACGTCCTCGCCGGTGCCCGCGCGCCCGAGCGGGATCAGCCTCGCGATCATGTCGTCCCAGGCCTCACCGCGACCGACGTCGTCCATGCGGAACGTGTCGATGGTGCCAGGACAGATCGCGTTCACGCGGACGTTGTCGGCACCGAGCTCGCCCGCCATCGAGCAGGTGAGCGACTGCACCGCCGCCTTCGACGCGGCGTACGCAGCCATGCGCGGGCCCATGAGCTTGCCCGCGATCGACGACATGTTGACGATGCTCCCGCCCTCGCCCTGCGCGACCATGCGGCGAGCGAACGCGCGGCTCGCGTAGAACACGCCGTTCAGGTTCACGTCGATCAGGGTCCGCCACACATCGACGTCGAGCTCGACGACCGGCACGCGATCGGCGCCCTTCGCGACGCTGGCGTTGTTCACGAGGATGTCGACCCGCCCCATCTCGGCGGTCACCTGCTCGGCGAGCGTCTCCACCGCGTCGGGATCGGCCACGTCGTTGACCACGGCCAGTGCCCGTCGGCCGAGCGCGCGCACCTCGTCGGCCACGGACTCGACGTCGCGCCAGCCGACCGCCTTCTCGTCGTCGGGGTACCGGCTGGGATCCCGCCCGGTGCCGGTGATCACCACGTCGCAGCCGGCCCGGGCGAGCTCGACCGCGACCGAACGGCCGATGGAGCGCATGCGACCCGCGCCGGTGACCACCGCGACCTTGCCGTCGAGCCCTGTGAGCGTGAGTCCGGTCATGACGTCAAGCTGCCACACTCGGGTCATGCGGCGCATCACCGACGACGAACGACGTGCGCGCCTCGGCGTGCGGCATCACCTGGCGACGGCGTCGCGGTCGTCCGACGTCGTCGAGGTCGCCCGCGATCTCGTCGGACTGCACGCGACCGATCCGGCCACCGTGTACCTCGCCGCGCGGGCGCGCACCCGGCGACCCGGCACCACGATCGTCGACCTCGACGCCGCGCTGTACGACGACCACACGCTCGTCCGCGTCCTCGGCATGCGCCGCACGATGTTCGTGGTTCCCGTCGAGCTGGTGTCGATCCTGAAGGCGGGCTGCACCGACGCGCTGGTGCCGGGCGAGCGCAAGCGACTCCTCGCCCTGCTCGACGCCCAGGGCGTCGCCCGCGATCCGGCCCGCTGGCTGCGGACCGT
>DASUMF010000147.1:0-5951 GCA_036277835.1 Acidimicrobiia bacterium | reverse complement strand
ACGCCGTTGACGCCGGCCTGCACCTCGCGCTCCTGGCCGATCGGGATCGTGGGATCGGCGACGACTTCTTCGTCGAACGGGATCGCTTCCTGCGTCTGCTTCGTGGCCGCGCCGACGCGGATCACCTGCACCGCGGTGCCGTCGGCCAACACGCTGTCGGGCGACGGGCTCGTCGTGTCGTCGCCGTCGAGCGCGACGCCGAACGCCGACAACAGCTCGGCCACCGTGAGCGACGGCGAGTCGTAGGGGATCACCTGGCCGTCGACGTCGAGCTGGCCCGACTTGCGCGTGCGCAGCACGACGGTGGACCCCGCGCCGAGATGCGTCGGTGCGCGTCGCACCGCGACGAGCTTGCCCACGTGGAGCTGGCGCGCGACACCGCCCGCCGAGCGCGCGGTGGTGGAGATCGTGGTGACCGCGCCGTCGAGGTCGACGGTGACCCGGATGGGTGCGATGCCGGCGACCGCCACGGGCGTGGGCTCGCTGGAGAGCCGCAACCCCGCGGTGATGGTGACGGCGATCAGCACGAGGAGGATCCACGTGCGGGGGCGGCGAGCCGCGGCCCCGGCGCGCTGGCGGTGCGAGGGGCGAGGCCCCTCGGGCTCCGACGGGCTCAGCTCGGCCAGGGGCACCAGCGAGGCGGGGTCGGGCAACGGGAGCCACGTGGAGGAGTCGTGGGGCTCGGCCCGGGCCGGGGAGGGAGCGACGGCTGCCTCGGCCGCGGCCGACGCGTCGGTGATCACGGCTTCGGCGGCGGCCACCACGGCGGCGCGCACCTCGGGCGACGGCTCGAGCAGGTCGCCGAGGTCGGGCAGCGCATCGAGGTCGCCGGGGAGCGGGAGCCACGCCGCGGCGTCGTGGGGGGTCGCCCGGGCGGGGGTGAGCGACACGAGTGCCTCGAGGGCGACGAGGTCGAGCACGTCGCCCGCGGGTTGGTCGCCGGCGTGCGCGTCTTCGGTAGGCGCGTCGCCCGTGAGCCCGTCGGCGGCGTCGAGGAGCAGCGCGTCGATCGTGGGAAGCGCGCTCGGGTCCGGCACGGGGAACCATGTGGTCGCGTCGTGCGGGTCGGCGCGCGCGGGCGACGGCTTGATCGCGCGCGTCACGTGGACGGGCAGCGGCGCGTTCCGGCGCCGAGCATGACTCGGTGCGCGATGGCCGCGGCTCGCGGGTCGACTCGTGTGCTCGGCGATCGGGTTCCGCCCTGGTCGCAGGTGATGGATGCGGCGCCAACCGGGCAGAGGGCCCCGGCGCCAGAGGTCGCACGGTAGCCAACGCGCCGCTCCTCGGGCAACGACTGCCGAATCGTCCCTGGTCAGGTGGCCTGTGGGCGCCGACCGGAGCGCGCGAGCGGGTCAGGCGAGGTCGAACAGCCGGGTCGCGTTGGCCGCGGTTGCTGACGCGATGCTGTCGACGGGCTCGTCGCGCGCGGCGGCGAGCGCGACACCGACGTCGGGCACCCACGCCGGCCGGTTCGACTGCCCGCGGTGCGGGACCGGCGCGAGGTACGGCGCGTCGGTCTCGACGAGCACGCGCGCGAGCGGCGCGAGTCGCGCCGCGTCACGCACGTCGTCCGCGTTCTTGAACGACACGATCCCGCTGAACGACAGGTGCGCGCCGAGGTCGAGCGCGCGGCGCGCTTCGTCCGGACCACCGGTGAAGCAGTGGAACACGGTGCGACGCGGCGCGCCGAGCTCGTCGAGCACGCGGAACGTGTCGTCCCACGCGTCGCGGGAGTGGATCACGAGCGCGACGTCGAGCCGATGCGCCAGCTCCACCTGACGCCGGAACGCGGCCTCCTGGTCGTCGCGGGAGGAGTGCTCGTAGTAGAGGTCGAACCCGGCCTCACCCACGGCCACGACCCGGGGGGAGGCGGTCAGGGCCTCGAGGGCCGCCCACTCGCCGTCGAGCCGGGAGGCGTCGTGCGGATGGAGACCCACGGTGGCCCACACGTCGGGCTCCCGTGCCGCGAGGTCGACCGCGGCCTGCGAGGTGGCCAGATCGGTGCCGACGCACACGATCGCCGCCACCCCGGCGTCCCGGGCCTCGACCAGCGCCGAGGCGGGGTCGTCGAGCGACGGCAGGTGGCAGTGGCTGTCGATCCAGCGGTCGTTCACGCGGGATCGAGGCGCGGGAAGAGCGGGTCGCCCTTCTCGAGCGGCGCGCCGGCGGGCAGGAGCCCCCACGCGGCCGCGTCGGGCAACCGCTGCTCCTCCGGGGTGCCCGCGAGGCCGAGGCGGCGCCACAGCTCCGCTGCCGCGTGCGGGATCAACGGCGACGCGAGCAGCGCGACGACGCGCAGTGCTTCGAGGCAGTCGCCGAGCACGGCAGCGACCGCGGCGGTGTCGCCTGCCTTGTTGAGCGCCCACGGTTGCTGCTCTTCGATGTACGAGTTCGTCGCGCGGATGAGGTCCCACACCGCGCCGAAGCCGCGCTCGAAGTCGAGACGTGTCATCGACTCGGTGAGTGTCGCGAGTGCCTGCGCGGACGCGTCGACGAGCGGGCCGTCGGCGCGCGCGTCGGGCACCACGCCGTCGCAGTAGTTGATCGCCATGTTGAGGACACGGCTCGCGAGGTTGCCGAAGTTGTTGGCGAGGTCTGCGTTGTAGCGCGTCACCATCGCCTCGTAGCTGAATTCACCGTCGGGCCCGAAGCGCTGGTCGCGCAGGAAGTGGTAGCGGAAGCCGTCGATCCCGAAGTCGGCGACGAGGTCGGCCGGCACGATCTGGTTGAACTTCGACTTCGACATCTTCTCGCCGCCCACCGTGAGGTAGCCGTGCGCGAAGACGCACTTCGGCGGTTCGAGCCCTGCCGCCATGAGCATCGCGGGCCAGTACACCGCGTGCTGGCGGAGGATGTCCTTCCCGATGAGGTGGTAGTCGGCGGGCCAGAAGCGCGCGAAGCGCGACGGGTCGTCGGGATAGCCGACGGCGGTGCAGTAGTTGATCAGCGCGTCGAACCACACGTACGCGACGTGCGACTGGTCCCACGGCAACGGGATCCCCCACGTGATCGAGGTGCGGGAGATCGAGAAGTCCTGGAGGCCGCCCTTGATGAGGCCGAGCACCTCGTTGCGCTTGCCGTCGGGCTGGATCGCCTCGGGGTGCGCGGTGTAGTGCTCGAGCAGACGGTCCTCGTAGCGCGAGAGCCGGAAGAAGTAGTTCTCCTCGATGACGTGCTCGACCGGTGTGCCGTGAATGGGGCAGTTGCCGTCGTCGAGCTCGTCCTCCTTGTAGTACAGCTCGCAGCCGACGCAGTAGAGCCCCTCGTAGGAGTCGAGCTCGATGTCGCCGTGGTCGTACACGCGCTGGAGGAACTCCTCCACGGCGCGACGGTGGCGGGGCTCGGTGGTGCGGATGAAGTCGTCGTTGGTGATGTCGAGGTCGTGCCAGGCGTCGCGGAACCGCCCGCTGTTGAGCTCGGCCCACGCGGCGGGGGTCGTGCCGTTCGCCTCGGCCGACCGTTGCACCTTGAGGCCGTGCTCGTCGGTGCCGGTGAGGAACACGACGTCGTCGCCCCAGAGGCGCCGCCAGCGCGCGAGCGCGTCGGCCGCGACGGTCGTGTACGCGTGCCCGATGTGGGGCGCGTCGTTCACGTAGTAGATCGGCGTCGTCACGTAGAAGGGCGTGCTCACAACGCACAACCCTATTGGTGCCCCGCGAGCGCAGCCGACGAATTGGCCGAAGGCGCTCTCCCCTCGAACCGGCGTCACTTCGGCTCGATAATCACGCCGAATCGACGCCAGTTCGCGGCCAGGGGCTGACGGGTCGGAGTGGCGTCAGCGCCTGCGGAGGGCGATGGCGATCTCGTAGGCGCGGCGGCGGGGGACGCCGAGGTCGCGGCCGACGCGCACGGCGGCGTCGCGCGCGCTCAGTCCCTCGCCCAGCGCGGCGCGCACGTGGGCGTCGATCTCCTCGTCGCTGGCCTCGGGGGCGGCCGGCACGGGGCTGAGCACGATCACGTGCTCACCACGCGGCGGGCCGTCGCCGGCGAGGTCGACGGCATCGCCGAGGGTGCCGCGCCACACGTCTTCGAAGCGCTTCGTGAGCTCCCGGGCGATCGCCACCTCGCGCAGCGGGCCACACAGCGCGCGCAGGTCGTCGATCGTGGCCGCGACCCGTCGTGGCGACTCGAAGAGCACCGTCGTGCGCGTGTCGGATGCGACCTCGGCGAGGCGCGCCTTGCGCTCGCGGCCGCGCCGGGGCAGGAATCCCTCGAACGCGAAGCGCTCGGTCGGGAAGCCCGAGAGCACGAGCGCCGACAGCGCGGCGCTCGGTCCGGGTACGACCTCCACAGGCAGGCCCGCGTCCAGGCACGCACGCACGAGCCGGGAGCCGGGGTCGGAGATGCCGGGCATGCCCGCGTCGGTCACGTAGGCGACGCGCTTGCCCGCGCGCACCTCGCGCACGACCATCTCGGCCGCCTCCTGCTCGTTGTGCGCGTGCACGGCGCGCACCCGGTTGCCACCCGCGATCTCCGCGTGGGTGAGCAGCGCGCGCGTCCGACGGGTGTCCTCCGCCGCGATCACGTCCGCGTCGCGCAGCGCGTCGATCGCGCGCGGCGACAGGTCGCCGAGGTTGCCGATCGGCGTGCCGACGAGCACCAACGCGCCAAATCGCAGTTCAGGCACGGAGCCGGCTTCGCCTTCCGCCGTTTCCGTCACCCGCGCACCTCGATGCGGTCACCCGGCCGGAGGTGCCATCGCTCGAACGAGCCCGCGGCCGCCTCGACCACGAACGCGGAGCGCCACACCGGTCGGCTCACGCGCCACGGTGCCAGGCTGCACGTGCGCAGCACCTGGCCCCGCACGTCGCAGAACGCGACGTCGAGCGGCACCCGCATCCCCAGGGTGTGCACCTGACGGCACGGGCGCAGCACGAACGCGCCCTCGACCGTGTCGCGTCCGAGCAGTCCCTTGCGACGGGCCGACGGCCCACTCGCGATCTCGGCCGACGCCAACACGTCGCCGTTGCGGAGCAACCAGACCACGACCGCGCTCACACGTTGAAGCGGATCTCGAGGACGTCGCCGTCGGCGACCTCGTAGTCCTTCCCCTCGACCCGCAACTTGCCCTGCTCCTTCGCCTTGGCCCACGAGCCGATCGCGAGCAGCTCCTGCCACTCGATCACCTCGGCGCGGATGAAGCCCCGTTGCAGGTCGGAGTGGATCACCCCGGCGCACTCGGGCGCGTGCGCACCGGCCCGGAACGTCCACGCCCGCGTCTCGGTGTCGCCGGTCGTGAGGAACGTCCGACGGCCGAGCCGGTGGTAGCAGGCACGCGCGACGCGCGGCACGACGCCCTCGCCGAGGCCGAGCCCGACGAGCAGCTCGCCGCGCCCTTCGGGATCGAGCATCGCCGCCTCTGCTTCGAGCTGGATCGACACCGCGAGCACGTCGTCGGGCGACGCGCGGCCGTCGAGGATCGGCGCGAGCACCGCGTCGGTGTCGTCGAGCTGGTCCTCGCCGATGTTCACCACCATCAGCACCGGCTTGTCGGTGAGGAGGAACACCGGGGCCAGCAGCGCCCGCTGGTCGGCGTCGAGGTCGGACCGGTAGATCGGGACGCCGTCGCCGAGCACCTTCTCGGCCACCTCGAGGGCGGCGATCTCGGCGCCGAGCGACTTGTCGCCCTTGGTGGCGCGCCGCTGGCGATACAGGCGGCCCTCCACCGACGCGAGGTCGGCGAGCACCAGCTCGAGCTCGAGCGTGTCGAGGTCGCCGAGCGGATCGGTGTCGCCGGGCACCGATGGGTCCTCGAACGCTCGGAGCACGAACACGATGGCGTCGCAGTCGCGCAGGGACCCGAGGAACTGGTTGCCCAAGCCCTCCCCGCTGCTCGCACCCCGAACGAGTGCGGCGATGTCGACGATCTCGAACGACGCGTGGACCAGCTTCTTCGACGACGACATGGCACCGAGGCGCTCGACCCGCTCGTCGGGGACGGGCGCGATGCC
>DASUMF010000146.1:0-4857 GCA_036277835.1 Acidimicrobiia bacterium | reverse complement strand
ATCGTCGATCGTCACGGTCGCTCCCTCAATGGATCATCGTCCCGATCTGCTCGCCGGTCACCACGCGGCGGATGTTGCCCTCGTCGCGCAGGTTGAACACGAGGATCGGCAGCTTGTTCTCCATGCAGAGCGAGACGGCGGTGGCGTCCATCACGCCATAGCCCTCTCGCAGGAAGTCCGAGTAGCCCAGGGCCTCGATCCGGTCGGCGGTCGGGTCGAGCACGGGGTCCGCGGTGTAGACGCCATCGACCTTGGTGCCCTTCAGCAACGCGTCGGCGTTGATCTCGAGCGCGCGCTGGGCGGCGCAGGTGTCCGTCGAGAAGTACGGCACGCCGAGGCCCGCGGCGAAGATCACGACCCGTCCCTTCTCGAGATGGCGGATCGCGCGCAGCGGCACGAACGGCTCAGCGACCTGCGCCATCGTGATCGCGGTCTGCACACGCGTGGGCTGACCCACCGCTTCGAGCGCGTCCTGCAACGCGAGGGCGTTGATCACCGTGGCGAGCATGCCCATGTAGTCGGCCCGGGCGCGGTCCATGCCGCGCGTGGCGCCCGACATGCCACGCCAGATGTTGCCGCCGCCGACGACGACCGCGATCTCGACGCCGAGCTGCTGGCGCGCCTCGGCGACCTCGTCGGCGATGCGCTGCACCACGGCGGCATCGATGCCGAAACCGGTGGAGGAGTCGGCGAACGCCTCACCCGAGAGCTTGAGGACGACCCGCCGAAATTGGCTCTGGGCCATGGCGCCCGAAACTACTCCTCGCCGGCCTTCACGCGGGCGAACCTCCGCACCGAAGCACCGCCGCCCAGGCCTTCGACCAGCTTCCCGATCGAGACCTTCGGGTCCTTCACCGACGGCTGGTCGACCAGCACGACCTCCTTGTAGAAGCCGTTGAGCCGTCCGGTGACCGCACCGGCCAACTTCGCCTCGGGGACGCCCTCGTTGCGGCTCTTCGCCTCGAGCACCTCGCGCTCGCGCTCGATCACGTCGGCGGGCACCTCGTCGCGTGTGAGGTACTCGGGCGCGGCGAACGACACGTGCAGCGCGATCTCGTGGGCCACGGCACGGGCCTCGTCGCTCGCAGCGTCGACACCACCCAGCTCGACGAGCACGCCGATCGTGCCGCGGTCGCTCTGGATGTGCTTGTACGCGTCGACGAGCCCGTCGCTCGCCTCGAAGCGCACGACGCGCCCGAGGCTCACGTTCTCGCCCAGCGTCGCCGCCATCTGGGTGACCGTGTCGCCGACCGTCGAGCCGTTGACCGCGAGGGACGCGACGTCGGCGTCGCCCTCGGCGACGACCGCGCGGGCGATCGCAGCGACGAGCTCCTTGAAGTCGGCGCTCTTGGCGACGAAGTCGGTGTTGCAACGCAGCTCGACCAGTGCGCCCACGTTGCCCTCGACGACCGCCTCGACCGCGCCCTCGGTGGCCTCGCGGTCCGACAGCTTGCCGGCCTTCCCGAGACCCTTCTCGCGCAGCCAGTCCATCGCGGCCTCGAGCTCACCGTCGGTTGCTTCGAGCGCGTTCTTGCAGTCCATCATCCCGGCGCCGGTCGCCTTGCGAAGCTTGGCGACGTCGGCCGCGGTCACCTCAGCCATTCGTGTCGCTCTCCTGGACCTCGTCGTTCGCGGCGGGAGCGGTCGCTGCCGCCGCCTCGGGTGCAGCCTCCGCGTCCGCGTCGGGGGCTGCGGAGGGCTCCTCCGCCTTCGCGGCGAGGAGACGCGCCTCACGCTCGCGCTGCTGCGCGGCGGCCTTGTTGCGAGCCTCCTGCTGCGCGGCGTCCTTCGCCGCCCGCTCCTCGGGCGTGAGCTTCGGCGGCGCCGGGGCCGCGGCGGGCTTCGCCTCGGTGGTGGCCGGGGCGTTGCGGGCCTGCTTGCGCTGGCGCAGCCACTTCCCCTCGACGATCGCGTCGGCGACGATGCGGCACATCAGGTTGGCGGACCGGATGGCGTCGTCGTTGCCCGGGATCACGAAGTCGATGAGATCGGGGTCGCAGTTGGTGTCGACCACCGCGATCACCGGGATGCCGAGCCGGTTGGCCTCGGTGACCGCGATGTGCTCCTTCTTGGTGTCGATGACGAACACCGCGTTCGGAGCCTTCTCGAGCGAGCGGATGCCGCCGAGGTTGCGCTCGAGCTTCGCCAGCTCGCGCTTCACCTTGAGGCCTTCCTTCTTGATCATCTGCTCGGTCTCGCCGGTCTCGACCATCTTCTCCAGCTCGCGGAGCTTCGCCACGCGCTGGTGCACGGTCTGGAAGTTGGTGAGCATGCCGCCGAGCCACCGGTAGTTCACGTAGGGCGAGCTGGAGCGGTCGGCCTGCTTCTCGATGGGCTCCTGGGTCTGCTTCTTCGTGCCGACGAAGAGCACGGTGCCGCCGTCCTCGACCGTCTTGCGCACGAAGCGGTACGCCGCGTCGATGCGCTCGAGGGTCTGCTGGAGGTCGATGATGTAGATCCCGTTGCGCTCGCCGAAGATGAAGCGCTTCATCTTGGGGTTCCAGCGCCGGGTCTGGTGGCCGAAGTGGACGCCGGCCTCCAGGAGCTGCTTCATCGTGACGACCGGCGCGTTGGCCGTGGCTTGAGTCACGTTCGATCCTTTTCGTGTTCGCGCACCGCGACGGCCCAGGCCCAGAGGGCAGGGATCGTGGTGCTCCTCGGTTGTACCTCCGCCCGCCGACACCGGGTGTGCGGTCCGTGTGAACGGTGCCGCCCCGGGTGACCGTAGGAATGACGCGGGCGTGTGTGATCCCGAACCGGAGCTCGAGTCGGAGCCAGTGTAGTGGGCGGGGTTTCGGGCCTCTCAGGCGACCCGCCACACCTCGACCCGCGGGTGGACGCCGAGGCGGATCGCCGCGACCACGTGGTCGCGGCCGGCGAAGGCCGCAGCGCGCAGGTCGACGGCCCAGCCGTCGACCTGCAGTGCTGACCGGCGGCTCACGACCCTGCCGGTGAACCGATCGAGGACCGCGACGTCTTTCGCGGCGGTCGACACGGTGAGCCGACGCTCGGTGAGCACCACCCGGGTGTCGAGGACCGTCTCGTCGAGGTCGCGCTCCCACCGATACGCCCCGTCGGCGGGATCGAGCGCGGTGAGGTGGCCGTAGTGGTCGATGACCACCAGCACCCGATCGTCGGCGGCGGGGACGATGCCCGGCTCGAAGGAGGCCCGCACCTGCGACGCCCATCGCCGCTCGCCCGACTCGAGGTCGACCGCGATCACGACCGCGTGGAAGTGCCCGTCGCCCTCGGCGACGAAGACGCGACCCTCCGACACCACGGGCGTGGCGACGAACCAGTCGAGCTGGCGCTCCCAGCGCTGCGCGCCGGTGACCGCGTCGAAGACGTGCAGCACCGGCCCGACCTCGGCGCGTGCGACGAGGAGCACGGAGCCGGTGCTCGCGTCGACGACGGGCTCGCCCTGGACCGCGCCAGGGCCGTCGAAGCGCCATCGGGTGGTGCCGGTCGCGGTGTCGAGCACCTCGACGTCGCCCTCGAGGCCCTTCACCACAGCTGTGCCGCCCGCGGCGACCACGCGCTCCGCCTGGTCGTCGAAGGCACGCGTCCAGCGCTCCGAGCCGGTCGAACGCTCGACGCCCCAGAGGCGACCGTCACCGCCGAGCACGACGGCGTCGCCGTCGATCGCGGGCGCGGGTGGGTTGGTGGTGATCGTGAGCTGCCACACCCGGTGACCAGTGCGGTCGAGCGCGACGACGGCACCGAGGTTGGTGGTGACGATCGATCCCTCACCGTCGGAGGCGATCGCGTACGGACCCGACGCGATCGGTGTGGACCAGCGCGTGGCTATCGCATGCGCCGGCGCGGACGCCGACGCCGAGCCCGGCTCCGGCAACGGCAGCGCGAACCCGATCGCCAGCCCCACGGCCAGTGCCACCACGACACGCCCGCGGCCCGTCATCGGTCGCCGCCGGTCGCCGCCGCCGCGAGGTCACCGAGCGTGTGTTCCACCCGACTGATCACGACCGGCGCCACTGCAGTGCGGAGCGCGGTGGTCACGCTCACGCACGGCGGCGCTCGTCCTTCGAGCGCGGCCCGCATCGCGCGCAGGCCGTCAGAGTCCTGGAGCACGGCGTGGTGCTCGCTCAACGCGTTCACGGCGACGACCGTCTCGCTGGCACCCCGGAGCGAGATGTTGGTGGCCGGCACGACCACGTCTTCGGACGCGCCGATCGACGTGACGTCGAAGTGATCGGGGACCCCGCGCCGCTGCACCGCACGGATGAACGCGGCGCGCTCCGACAGCTCCTGCACCGATTTGCCGTTCGGCGGCGGGATCCCGGGCACGAGGTCGCCCACCGCATCGAGTGCGTCGTCCCCGAGCAGGCCACCGCGGATCTGCTCGCCCGCGGTCGCGAGCGGCGCACCTTCGTGCGGTGACGAGACGGTGACGACCGTGCCGAGCGGCGGCAACGAGGGGTCGTCGGCGTGGTAGTCGGCGAGGAAGGCGTCGACCACCACACCGCCCTGCGAATGCGCGACCAGGTCGACCTCGCGGCCCGGCTCCTCCCGTTGCATCGCCTGCAGCTGCGCGTACAGACGGCGAGCCGCCGCATGCAGGTCACCGTGGGTGTCACCGGCCGTGTAGGCACCGCCGTCGGCCGCGTAGGAGAACCAGCGCACCTCGCCCTCGTCGGGGTGGTAGCCGAGTGCGGCGATGTCGAGGTCGACGGTGGGACCACGGTCGCCCGCGGGACCCGAGCTGTTGATGCCCGCCACGACCATCACGCGGTGCGCCGATCCCCCGGTGCCGTCGGCGGGTGGCGCGTCGCTGCTGCACTCGGCGGTGATGGTGCCGACGAACCGGCGACCCATCTCCACGAGGTCGAGAGCGAGCGC
>DASUMF010000145.1:0-4199 GCA_036277835.1 Acidimicrobiia bacterium | reverse complement strand
GCCGAGCGGCGCGATCTTCTCCCAGATGTACAACGCGCAGCGCGTGCTCGGGAAGCAGCTCGCGGGCGTCGTCGACGCGCTCGAGCCGGGCGGTTCGGGCGAACCGCTGGAGGGTCTCACCACGCATCAGCGCCAGGCGTTGTTCGACCTCTACCGGTCGGGCTTCCCGCGCGGTGTCGAGTACATGGTCGCCCACCCGATGGGCCAGATCGCACTCTGGGGCTGGACGGCGGAGCAGTGGTACGCCGACGACCCGGGCTACTACGAGGCGTTCTGGACCGAGCCCGGGTACCTCGGCCACGACGAGCCGCAGCACTTCGCACGCGACCTCATCGTCGACCAGCGGGTCACGGTGAAGCGCACGGTCAGCGCGGGCGATCTCGGTCGCGACAACCTCCAGGCCGGACACATCGTGATCGGGGCCGAGGTCGACGGCGTGGGCGACGGCTACCTGCAGGGCTGCAGCGTGAAGGTCGTCACCGGCGAGGCGGCCGGTCGCCAGCTCTGGTGCACCGGCACCGCGGGCAACGTGCTCCTCGTCGACGGCACCGGCACCGCGGGCAACCGACGGTTCCGCGACGTGCTGCCGGGTGACGAGCTCGTGCTCGACAACCGCCAGTACCTCGCGTACTGCTACCGGTACCGCCACGTGGTCGACGTCGAGGACCCCGCGCAGGCGCATCTCACCCTCGACGGCGTACCGCTGTACCCGCAACGCCCGGTCGCGGTGAACGTCGCACCGCCGCACATGGGCGTGTACGGGTGGAGCGGTCGCTACCAGGGCAAGGTCCTCACGGTCCAGCACACGCACGACTCGTCGATCTGGCCCCGCAACCACGAGTGGGACGAGGGCGCGGATCGCTGGGCGCTGCGCTGGCTCGAGAACGCGGAGCACGTGCCCTGGTCCGCGGTGCCGACGACGGGCGTGCCGGTGCCGTCGACGCGCCTGATCGACTACAAGGGCGCGATCGAGCAGTCGCTCCACGACCTCGCAGCGTGGGTGGAGGACGGCGCCGAGCCGGCGCGCACCACGGGTGTGCACATCGAGCCCGGTGGGCCGCTCCGCCTGCCGACGACCGCCGCCGAGCGGGGCGGGATCCAACCCGTCGTCACCGCGACCGCCAACGGCGCGTCGCGTGCAGACGTCGCGGTGGGGGAGCCGGTCACGCTCGCGGTCGAGGCGGAGCTTCCGGAGGGAACGGGCACCGTGATCGCCATCGAGTGGGACTTCGACGGCACGGGCGCGTTCCCGTCGTCGGACGACACCGTCGACGGCACCCAGTCGCGCATCGCGTCGTCGGTCACGCACGCGTACGACTCGCCGGGCACGTACTTCCCTGCGGTGCGCGTGACCGCGCACCGCGAGGGCGACGTGTCGGCGCGCACCCGCCGGGTCGAGAACCTCGGTCGCTGCCGGGTGGTGGTGGCGGGCTGACACCCGCGCCGGGCAGACTCGTGGCCGACGAGTCGACGAAGACCGCGAGATACCGCGAGAGACGCGAGAGACGCGAGGGGATCCGATGCTCTTCCACCTGTCGATCAACGCCCACGATCCGGATCGGGTCGCTGCGGTGCTCGCCGAGATCCTCGACGCGAAGGTCGTGAAGGCCCCACCGCCGGTGTTCAACGAGGGCGCGCTGCTCGTGTGCTGCGGCGACGAGCGCGGCACGCTGGTCGTCGTCGAGCCGTGGGGCGTCACCTACCGGCCCGGGCCGGACGCGAGCCTCGATTCGCCGGTCGGCGACGACAGCCCGGAGTACACCTCGTTCCACGGGCTGTTCGAAGCGAAGGTCGACGTCGACACGATCGGCAAGATCGCCGACCGTGAGGGTTGGCCCTGGGGCCGCGCCGACTACGGCCTGTTCCGGGTGGTCAACGTCTGGCTCGAGGGGCGCCAGCTCCTCGAGTTCGTGACCGAGGACATGATCCCCGACTACCTCGGCGTCTTCGCCTCCGAAGGCCTCATCGCCGGCGCGTAGTGCGACGGCGCGACGTCGGCGCTGCTCACACGATGCGGCGCTCGGTCGCCCAGCGCGTGAGCTCGTGCCGGTTGGAGAGGCGGAGCTTGCGCAACACCGACGACACGTGGGTCTCCACCGTCTTGGTGGAGATGCCCAGCTGTCGGGCGATCTCCTTGTACGCGTAGCCGCGGGCGATGTGCCGCAACACCTCACGTTCGCGCGCCGTCAGCTGGTCGAGGTCGGGATCGACGGCGTCGACCGGGACCTGCGCGAAGGCGTCGAGCACGAAGCCGGCCAGCCGGGGGGAGAACACCACGTCGTCGTCGCCGACGCGCTGGATCGCGTCGCGCAGCTCCTCGCCGGAGATCGTCTTGGTCACATACCCGCGCGCGCCGGCGCGGATCACCGCGATCACGTCCTCCGGCGCGTCCGACACCGAGAGCGCGAGGAACCTCACGTCGGGCGCCGTCGCCAGCACGCGCCGGATCACGGCTTCCCCGCCGCCGTCGGGCATGTGCACGTCGACCAGCACCACGTCGGGACGGCGTTCGGTGATCATGTCCACGGCGGCCTCGACCTCCGACGCCTCCCCGACGACCTCGACACCGTCGCCGAGCTCGGCGCGGACACCGCTGCGCACGAGCTGATGGTCGTCGACGAGGAACACGCGCAGCCGCGCCCCGCCGCTCAGACCCGCGCCCGCTTCATCGTCAGCTCGATCTCCGTGCCCTGGCCCGGGAACGAGCGGATCGTGGCGGTGCCGCCGTTGCGCTGCATGCGGCCCAGGATCGACTCCGCGATTCCCCCGCGATCGTTCGCCACGTCGTCGACCGAGAAGCCGCGACCGCGGTCGCGCACGAACATCGTGAGCTGCTCGGGCTCGACCTCGAGGTACACCGCGACCAAGGGAGCACCGGAGTGGCGTGCCGCGTTCAGCATCGCCTCGCGAGCGGCGAGGACGAGGACCCGACCGCGGTCGTCGAGCGGGCACTCGCCGCCGACGTGCACCGTCTCGATCCGCACGCCATGACGCTGCTCCACATCGGCGGCCGCATCCTCGATCGCGTCACCGAGGTCGAGGTCGGCGTGCACCGGCGCGCGCCCGAACAGCCACGAGCGCAGCTCCCGCTCCTGACGCCGCGCGATCCCGACGACCGCGCGCGGGTCGTCGGCCTTGCGCTGGATCATCGCGAGGGTCTGGAGCACCGAGTCGTGCAGGTGCGCGGCCATCTCGGCGCGCTCGTCGGAACGGATGCGCTCGCTGCGCTCCTCCACGAGCGCGTTCCACAAGCGCCACAGCCACGGCCCGAAGATCAACGCCAGACCACCGAGCAGCACGGCGACGGCGAGCAGCCCCTGCCCGATCGCGGTGAACGCCTTCTGGCTGAAGAGGAACGCACCGACGCCCGCGACCACGAGCATCCCGCCGATCACGACACGCGCGATCGCGGTGGTGTCGCGCTCGCCGTCGCGCCACACCCCGCCGCGCTCTCGACCCACGAGCTCGCTGATCAGCTCGTCGATCGGCTTCCCGCTCCGGCCGACGATCAACACCGCACCCAACGCCGCGAGCACGACCGGCCACACGAACGCGTCTGACAGGCCGAGTCCGATCGACTGCGCGAGCAGGAAGACCCCGAGGGTGACCGCCCCGAGCGCGACGATCTGCACCCAGTCGGACCGGCCATGGCGGCGGGCGGCGTCGTGCGCGTGCAGTGCCCGCGTGGAGCGGCCGGTGCCATCGTCACTCGGCATCCAGATCCAGCCGGCGACGTACAGCACGACGCCGGCACCACCCGCCAGCGCGAGCACGACGAAGGCCAAGCGCACCAGGTTGGGCTCGATGCCGAAGTGGTCGCCGACCCCGGTCGCCACGCCGGCGATGAGCTTGCCGTCGGTACCCCGGGTGAGGCGATGTGAAGTGGTGGGCGAGGGGTGCGCCTGACTCACGTCGTGCTCCTCGAGGTCACGGTGTCGTGCGGGTGTCGATGATCGCGCGGAGGCGTGGTCGATCGCATCGGGGACACCCCCGACGTCGCCCACCCGGGCTCAGGGTACGACCAGGGTGATCCCCGATGGTCGCCAGCGGCCGGGTCGTGGACGATCGGTGCATGGACACGACGACCGAACCTTCCGCTGCCGACGAGACGCCGCCCCCGCCGCCGCCGGTGCAACCCGCCCGGCGGCTGCTCCGCGACAGTGACGACCGCGTGCTGGGCGGCGTTGCGGCAGGCATCG
>DASUMF010000144.1:0-2642 GCA_036277835.1 Acidimicrobiia bacterium | reverse complement strand
ACCGTCGAGCACCCGTGCCTGGTGCTCGTGTCGAACAACCGCTACGAGCTCCGGCGGCTCGGGGGCTTCGGCACCCGCGAGCGACTCGACCAGGGAGTGCTCGGCATCGTCGCACTCGCGGTGAACGGCGCGGCCGACGTGGCTGCGCTCGTGGCCGCGGAGACGGCGGGGCAGGTGTCGCGCGTGCGGGGCTGGCGCGAGTGGGAGGCGGCGTCGGTCGAGGTGAGCTCCACGCAGGCCGTGGCCGCCGGGGTGGACGGCGAGGCGCTCGAGCTCACGTCGCCGGTGCGGCTCGAGATCCGGCCCGCGGCGTTGCGCGTGCGCGTGGCGCGCCACGCCCCCGGGCTGTCACCGGCTCGGGCCCTACGCGTGGCCAACCCGCGCGCGCTCGTGCAGCTGGCGCTCGGTCGCGCCGTGGATCTCGGCGCCGACGGCTCGGCGAGTTAGGCGCCCGCCCCCGCGGCCTGGTCGCCGGCATCGGCACCCGGTGCGGAGCGCCCGAGGACCTCGATGATGGCGAGGCCGATCAGCACGAGGATCGCGATCACCAGGACGGAGAGCGGGCTCGGGTGATCGAGCGCCACGAGCAGCACGCCGCCGAGCGCGATGACGAGCACGCGCAGTGCCGTCTTCGAGTGGGCGATGAAGCCGGCGACGGGTGCGGGCGCCTCCACCTCGGACGGTGTGCGGTCGAGCCCTCGCTTCACCGCGCTGCGGATGCGGACGGCCAGGTGTCCGGCGCCCGCGAGCCAGGCACCGATCGCCACCACGATCGCGAGCCAGAACACCGTGCGGACCGACATCTTGAGGAACATGAGCAGCTGGTCGTAGACGTCGGACGCGGCCGGGCGGCTGACGGAGCCGGGGAGCGCGTCGAGGTACGGGGTGCGCCCGAGGTTGAAGGCGGTGAGCAGCACGCCCATCGCCAGCGCGACGCCGAGGGCGCCCCGCAGCACGGTCCGGCGGCGGTTGCCGGAGAGGGCGATGGCCGCGGCGAACACGACGAACGTGGCGATCGGGAGCACGAACGCGAGCGTGTCGAGGAGATCGACGAGGCCCTGTGTGGTCTTCAGGTCCTCGGAGGAGAAGATGACGATCCCGTTCTTCGCGTCGTTGGGGAGCTGGACGTCGTCGAAGAACGAGATGCCACGGTCGTCGAGCTCGTGCTTCACCGCGTCGACGAGCGGGGTGATCTGCAGGACGATCTGCCCGTTCTTCGTCTGCACGGTGTCGGTGCCCTTGCCCTGCAGCACCGCGACGACGCGCGTGTGCGCGCGCCGGTTGATCTCTCGCCAGAGGGTGTCGAACTGGTCCGACTGGACGATCTTGGTGGCGGCTGCGCTGACGGCCTGCTCGGCCCCTGCCGCGATCGTCGACGCGAGGCCCTTCGCGCGGGTCGGGAGGAGGTCGCGGATCTTCGTGTCGAGGTGGGCGTTCTCGGTGACCGCGTTGGTGATGCGGACCGCGACGGCGTCCTGCACCGAAGGCTTGTCGACCAGCGGCCCGACCGTCGCG
Source organism: Acidimicrobiia bacterium (assembly GCA_036277835.1). Taxonomy (GTDB): domain Bacteria; phylum Actinomycetota; class Acidimicrobiia; order IMCC26256; family DASPTH01; genus DASUMF01. Next base: position 1,127 of record DASUMF010000144.1, on the reverse strand, counting down.
ACCCACTGGTCGGTGTCGAGCAGCGTGCTGTGCACCCAGACCCCGAGGATGGAGAGCGGCACCAGGAGGCAGCCGAGCACGACGAGGAACCCGACGAGGATCCGTCGCCACCGCGGCAGGCGGTGCGGGCCGCCCGTGGTGGCCCCGTCGTCGGCCGGCGCGGCGTCGGGCGACGGCGGGGTGGTCGGTTCGGTGCTGGTCATGGGTTCCCCTCCGGAATGGGATGAGCGTCATCTTGGCCTGGATCGAGCTCGCGTTGGCGGAGCCAGAGCGTGGCGTCGATCACTGCGGACGCGATGATGAGACGGCCGAGCAGGTACGCCCACAGCAGGATCGCGAGCGCGGCGCCGATCGCGCCATAGGTGTCGGTCTTGCTCTCGAGCACGTGGGCGATCCAGAGCACGGTCACGATGTGGAGCAGCTGCGCGCCGACGGCCACGACGACGGCGCCGGGGACGAGCTCCTGCCAGGTGCGTGCGCGCCGCGGGAGGTACCAGGCCACGATCAAGGCGACGGTGAACGGCACTGCAGTGGTGAGCGTGAAGCCGACGATCGCGAGCAACACGCCTTCGTGGCGAAGAAAGCCGACGAGCGCGGCGGAGAGCAGCGCGAGGGTCGTGAGGCCGATGGCGCCCAGTGCCGGCAGGGTGGTCTTCTTGAGCTTCGACGGCCGTACGCTCCACACCATCCCGTACGAGATGCGCAGCACCTTCACGAGTGCCTTGGCACCCAGGAACAGCGCGAACAACCCGACGACGAGTGCGGTGGCGCGCTCGAAGCCGGAGAGGTCGGCCGCACCGCCGACCGCCTTGGCGATGAGCCCGCCGATCCCGGCTTCGCGGGCGAGCCGTCCGGGGTCTTCGTCGGCCGCCTCGCTCGCGACGCCGAAGCCCACGACCCCCACGAACACGTAGGGCACGAGGAACAGGAACACCCGGAACGCCACGGCACCGGCGATGACCGCGCCGCCGCTGCTCGTGTCGTGCTCCCACGCACGGAAGCCGACGTCGACCCACTTCGACTTCGGGCGCGCCTGCTCGAGCCGGTCGCGGGTCGTGTCGACGGCGGCGTTGACGCGGACCTGCTCGGACCGCACCCAGCGGTTGGCGCGCGTGATCCGCCCCGCG
>DASUMF010000143.1:0-3573 GCA_036277835.1 Acidimicrobiia bacterium | reverse complement strand
CACGCGATGGAGTCCGACAGCGGCGAGCGCGCCATCGCCCGATACTCGCGGGCCGAGGAGCAGTTCCTCATCGACGGCGGCTACCGAGCCGAAGCCGACGTGTACAAGATCCTCGCCGGGCTCGGGCTCCCCGCCGACCGCGCACCACTCCCCCTCCACGTGCTCTCCGGTGGTGAACGGCGCCGCGTCGAGCTGGCGCGCATCCTCTTCGGCGGCACCGACAACCTGATCCTCGACGAGCCGACGAACCACCTCGACATCGACGCCAAGCAATGGCTCATGGGCTTCCTCGCGTCGTACCGCGGCGCGCTGCTCGTGGTGAGCCACGACCTCGAGCTCCTCGACCAGGCGATCACCCGCGTGATGCACCTCGACGACGGTGACCTGCGCGAGTACAAGGGCACCTACACCCAGTACCTCGTCGCGCGGGCGAAGGACGAGGAGCGGCTCACGAAGCTCGCCGCGCGCCAGGAGGCGGAGATCGGCAGGCTGTCGTCGCTCGCCGACAAGATGCGCGGCCAGAGCGTCAAGCGCGCCCGCACCGCGAAGAGCATCGACAAGCGCGTGAACCGCCTGTCGGCCGACGCGATCACGCCGATCCGCTCGGCGCGCAGCGTCCGTTACAAGGTCCCCGAGCCGCCCCACTCCGGTCGTGACGTGCTCGACGTGGCGGGGCTCGCGAAGTCGTACGGCGACCGCGTGATCTGGGACGGCATCGACTTCGGACTGCGCCGGGGTGAGCGCCTCCTCGTGCTCGGGCTCAACGGTGCGGGCAAGACGACGCTCCTGCGCATCCTCGCCGGCGTCGAGCCGTACGACGGCGGCGAGATCACGTTCGGATCCGGCGTGTCGGTCGGCTACTACGCGCAGGAGCACGAGGGCATCGAGCCGGGCAAGCGGGTGCTCGACCACCTCCGGGGCGGCGTGCTCGCCACCGAGACCGAGCAGCGCAGCGCGCTCGGGGCGTTCGGGTTGGTCGGCGACGTCGCGCACCAGGATGCCGGCACGCTCTCGGGAGGCGAGAAGACGAAGCTCGCCCTGGCGCAGCTCGTGGCGGCCCGCCACAACCTCCTCCTCCTCGACGAGCCCACCAACAACCTCGACCCGCCGTCGCGCACGGCAGTGGCGGAGGCGCTCGGCTCGTGGCCGGGCACGGTGGTGCTCGTGAGCCACGACCCCGAGTTCGTGGAGGCGCTCTCGCCCAACCTCGCGCTGCTGCTCCCCGACGCCGACGTCGACTACTGGAGCAAGGACCTGCTCGACCTCGTCCCGCTCGCGTGACGACCCGCTCGGTAGGGTGCCGAGCATGAGCGTGCTCGTCACCGGCGGCGCCGGCTACATCGGCTCACACACCGTGCGCGCACTGCGCGCCCGGGGCGCCGACGTCGTGGTGCTCGACTCCCTCGAGCTCGGTCACGTCGAGGCGGTGCTCGACGCACCGCTCGAGGTCGGCGACATCGCCGACGCCGCGCTCGTCGCCGACATCGTGCAGCGCCACGCCGTCGACGCCGTCGTGCACTTCGCCGGCTACAAGGCGGCGGGCGAATCGATGGAGGTCCCGGAGAAGTACTTCGAGAACAACGTCGCCAAGACGGCACGACTCCTCGACACGTTGCATGCCGCAGGTGTGGCGCAGTTCGTGTTCTCGTCGTCGTGCAGCGTGTACGGCACGCCTTCCACGCTTCCCGTCGACGAGCAGCACCCGACCGGCCCCGAGAGCCCGTATGCCGAGAGCAAGCACCTCGTCGAGCGCATGCTCCGCTGGTTCGACGACTGCCACGGGTTGCGGTCGGTGTCGCTGCGCTACTTCAACGCGGCCGGGGCGTCGGCCGACGCGCGGCTCGGCGAGGACTCACCCCGTCCGTTGAACCTCGTCCCCCTCGCGATGCTCGCGGCGCTGGGCAAGATCGACGCCCTCTCCGTGTACGGCACCGACTACCCCACCCCCGACGGCACGTGCGTGCGCGACTACATCCACGTCGACGACCTGGCCGACGCGCACGTGCGCGCGCTCGGGTACCTGGCCGACGGCGGGCCGTCGACGGCACTCAACGTCGGCACCGGACAGGGCTCGTCGGTGCTCGAGGTGATCGACGGCGCGAAGGCGGTGAGCGGCATCGACTTCCCGGTGAAGCTCGTCGAGCGTCGACCGGGTGATCCGTCGGCGGTGTGGGCCGACAACACGCGGGTGCGCGAGGTGCTCGGTTGGCAGGCCGAGCACGCGCTCGACGAGATCCTCGCCAGCGCGTGGGCCTGGCACTCGACGCACCCCGAGGGCTACGCGACCTCGCGCTGAACCCGGCGGGCGGTGATCCACAGGAAGCTCACCGCGACTCCGTGCTCGGTCCGCGTGTCGACCTCGTGGTGGAGCACGTCGAGGCCGGCATCAGCGAGCGCGGCGATGCTCTCGGTGGGCGCCAACGAGCTCCAGAACATGGGGGCGCCGAGGAAGTCGTCGTGCTGGTCGCCCGGCGCGGTCCCGAGGTTGCACACGAGGATGCCGCCCGGCGCGAGCCACGTCGCGATGCGACGGAAGAGCGCGGGTTGTTCGGCGGCCGGGACGTGGATGATCGAGAAGAACGCGGTGACCAGGTCGAGCGACGATGCTCCGAGCTCGAGCGTCGTCATGTCGGCGACGAGCAGTTCCGCGTCGGGCAGCGTCGCGCGAGCGGCCGCGATCGACCGCGGTGACACGTCGACCGCGGTGAGATGCTCGAACTCCGACGCGATGCGGTGCGTGATCTTCGTGCCCGTCCCGCATCCGAGATCGAGCGCGCGTCGGCGTGACGGCACCAGCGCGAGCGCGTGTTCGAACGCGCGCTGTCGCACGTCGTCGACGGCGTCGTCGTCCCACGCGGCATAGCGCTCGAAGATCGCGTCGTAGGAGGCGCGCACGAGCTCGGTGCCGTCGGCCTCGTCGCTCGTCATGCGATCGAGCCTCGCAGGTCGACCGCGGCGCGACGCGCGCGTTTGACGCGCGCGTGCACCGGGAACCATGAGTACGCCCACCGTCGCGGTGCGAGCTCACAGGGGGACAACCCAATGGAATTCATTCTCTGGATCATCGCGGTCATTCTCGTGATCTCCGGAATCGTCGCGCTCGTGCGTGGGGCCGTGATGTACGGCATCGTGTTGATCATCATCGGGCTGCTCGTGGGCCCCGGTGGCGTGAGCGTGTTCACCTGAGTCACGCAAGGCTCAGTGCGCACCGCTCCCGGAGTGCACCCCGTGGGCAACCCGACGAAGGAGCCCCTCCTCGGAGCGGCTCTTTCGTCGCGTCATCGGGCGTCGCGTCAGCGGGCGTTGCGTCGTAGGCTGACGGGCGTGAGCATCTCCGTGGAACTCGCCGAGCTGCGGGCCGCCATCGCCGACACCGACCGTGCGCCGTACCTCGTCACGGTCTCCGACGACGGCCGCGCCCACACCGTGGCCGTGGCACCACAGTGGGACGGCGACGAGCTCGCGATCGCGGTCGGGCGCCACACCGCGGCCAACGCGCGGGCGCGACCCGCCGTGAGCCTCCTGTGGCCACCCAAGGATCGAGCGGGCTACAGCCTCATCGTCGACGCCGAA
>DASUMF010000142.1:0-8496 GCA_036277835.1 Acidimicrobiia bacterium | reverse complement strand
GCACTGGGTTTCCCTCGTCCACTTCCACTGACCGTCGATCAGCACCACGTACTGCAGCTGGACGACGTCGAGCGAGCCGCCCTGGAACACGTTCTGCGATAGCAGCGCAGCGCGAGTCGGGCTCAGGAACTGGATGCCGAGGATGTTCGCGGACTTGACCGCGCCGTCCTGGCCGATCGACTTCATGAGCGGCAGCAGCTCGTCGGCGTCTTCGAGGTGATCCCGGAATCGATCCTCCAACGGGAGTGAGCCGTCGTGGGTGTAGGCCCACATCTCGCGGATCGCCTGCTCTGCCGCTGCGGGGTCGGCGGGCGGGTCTCCGGCCGGCGGCAGGGTCGCGGCCGGCGTCTGCATCGGCCGCGGCACGACGTCGCTGCTCGGCGGCGCGGTGCACTGGGCGGGAGCCGGCGCGACGAACGGGATCTCTTTCGACGGCGGTGCCGTCGACGGCGGCTCCTGCGGTGGAACCGTCGTCGTGGGCGGAGTGGTCGTCGCGGGCTCGGGCAGTGTCGTGGGCGGAGTGGTCGTTGCGGGCTCGGGCGCCAGCGTCGTCGGGGTGGCGCCGCCGGTGCCGGGCACGACGGTCGGGGGCATGGTGGGCACGACGGCGGTGCCCGACGGAGTCGCAGTCGCGGTCGCGACGCTCGTCATCCCGTCGAATCGCGCCGTCACCTCGGCCACGCCCGGCAGTGCGACGAGTGCTCGTTCCAGCGCCTGATCGTCGTCGACGGTCGCGACCCGGAACCGGAACACGGAAGGGCCGTCCTGCGCGGTCACGTCCGCGACGCCGGGCGCGCACGCGAGGCGAGCCCGGACCTCGACGAGCAGCTCCTGCCACGTGAGGTAGGTGTACGCAGCGATCTCGGGTGACGCGTCGGCGAAGTCGCGAACGCCCGCGATCTGGTCGTCGGTCGCGTTCACGTCCATCGTGAGTTGGATGTCGGTGTCGTCAGCCGTGATCGGCTCGCCTGCCGCGCCGATGCTGACCGACGTCGACGAGTCGTCTCGGGCTGCAATCAGCGCGACCGAGCCGGCGACGAGCAAGAGCGCCAGTGCAAGCGCGACCGGGACCGGCACACGTGGGCGACGTCGCACGGGGGTGGGCTCGAGGGTGCCCTCGGGCAGTGTTCCCATCGGCGCGTCGACCTCACGAGCCGCGTTCTGCAGCGCGCGCCGGAGTCGCTGCTCGGTGCGATCGTCGGTCATGTGATCACCTTCCTCAGCGTCGCCAGCCCGCGGTGCACGAGCGAACGGACCGTCGCGGGGCGGCAGCCGAGGACCTCCGCGATCTCGGCGTCGGTGCGGTCCTCGTAGTAGCGGAGCACGAGCGCGGCGCGCTGGCGGTGCGGGAGGGCGGCCAGGGCGTCGAGCGTGTCGGTGTCTTCGGCGACGACGGTGTCGCGCACGAGACCGGGGAAGCGCTCGCGCTCGCGGCCGACGCGGCGGTGATGGGTGTTGCACGCGTTCACGACCGACCGCCGGAGGTACGCCGTCGGCTCGCGGACGCCGGCCCAGTTGCGCTGCAGCTGCACGAACGAGTCCTGCACGAGGTCCTCGGCGACCGCGGTGCTGCCCGTCAGGAGGTACCCGAGGCGCACCATCGGCAGGTACTGCGCTGCATAGAGCTCAGCCAGCGTGCCACGAGTGCGACCGGGCGCGGGACGGGGCTCCGCGTCCTCCACCGTCACCGTTTCCCCTCCCTGCGCGAGCTCCACGGTGAGAGACGCCGCGGAGCCCCGAATTGTTGCAGACGATCGGGGTTTCTGCGGACCGCTCCGTGGTTCGGGGGAGTCGCCGAGACCGGCGTTCACCTGCGCGAGCGCAGGAGGTTCGCCGAGCGGTGGTGGAGACGATGGGACTCGAACCCACGACCCCCTGCTTGCAAAGCAGGTGCTCTAGCCAGCTGAGCTACGTCCCCGTGGACGATCCAGGGTAGCGGGACGACCTGGCGCGAGTCGGCGTCGATGCACCGATAACGTGCGGCGCCATGACCGGACCGTCCACACGGCGAGCGCGCGCTCTCGCGGCTGCCGTGATCGGTGTGCTCGCGGTCGGCGGTCTCGCGCTCGGCACCGCGAACGCGGCCGACAAGCAGGAGCCCATCCGCCGCACCATCTGGGGCCAAGCGGAGCCGCAGAACGCGCCCGGCCAGACGATGTACCTGCAGCAGGTCGTGATCGATCCGGGCGCGAAGTTGCCCGAGCACTTCCACGAGGGCACGCAGCTCTCCACCATCCGCGCCGGCGTGCTCACCTACCAGGTGGTGTCGGGCTCGGTCGCGGTGACGCGAGCCGACGGCACCACCGAGACGGTCACCGGCCCCGGGATGGTCAAGCTGCGCAAGGGCGATTCGATCGTGGAGCCCGAATCGCTCGTGCATTTCGGGGCCAACAACGGCACGTCGCCGGTGGTGATCGAGATCGTCGCGCTCCTGCACGACGGCGCGCCGCTGTCGACTGCGGTCGGCGCCCAACCCGGTTCGACCGCGATCCACGTCGAGACGACCCTCACCTCGGAGTCGCGTGCGCTGGCGCAGGTCGGCCCCGGCGCGGCCTCCACGTACGGCACCAACCACCTGCTCGGCACCGCCACCGTCGACGGCCAGACCGTGACCGTCGACATGCAGGCGAACGTGCAGTACACGAACGGGTCCGGACCCTTCTTCGGGTTCGTCACGTTCACCTACCCCGACGGCTCGACCATCGCCGTGTCGATGCAGGGTCAGGCCGCCGCCACCGCTGGTTCCGACGACACCACGTTCGCCGCGACCCTGGGTGTGATCGGCGGTACCGGTACCTTCGTCGACGCGACCGGGAGCGGCACGTTCACCGGCACGCGTCAATCCGCCCTGGGCGGCCAGGTCAGCGCCGTCTTCGATCTCCAACTCCTCAAGGGGCCGCAGTGAACCTCCGACGCGCCGCGTCCGTCCTCCTCGCATCGACCCTCACGCTGGGTGCGACGCTCGCCATGGGTGCCGCACCGGCGGTGGGCGCGAGCTCCAAGCCACGCGTGGTCACCATCGGAGTGATCGCGCCGCTCGACGCCGGCCTCACGAGCTTCGGTCGTGGGATCCGCAACTCGGTCGAGCTGGCGGTGGCGCAGGCCAACGCGGCCGACCTCGTGCCCGGATGGACGATCAAGGTCCGCGCGCTCGACGACTCGTCCGACCCGCTGAAGGGGGCGAAGGCGGCCAAGAAGCTCGCTGCGGACCCGACGGTGGTGGCGGTCGTCGGCCCCTACAACTCGGGCGTGGCCGAGCAGGCCGCGCCGGTGCTGGCGAAGAGCGGCATCGCGTTGATCTCGCCCTCGAACACGCTCACCTCCCTCACGCAAGGTCCCGACCCGGCCGCGCCGAAGCGTCCGCTCGCCACCTACTTCCGGATGGTCGGTCCTGACTCGTTGCAGGCCGACTTCCTCGCCGCCCGGGCCCGTGCGTTGGGCTTCGGTACCGCTGCCGTGGTGAGCGAGACGAAGGCGGTGTCGAAGGGCCTCGCCGATCGGTTCGCGGTCGCGTTCAGCGCCGCAGGGGGCACGAACGTCGTGCAGTCGACGGTGCCCGACGGCGCGACCGCCGCACAGTTCGCCGACTTCATCGCGAGCGCAATGCAGGCCCAACCCGGCGTCGTGTTCTTCGGTGGTGAGTACGAGGTTGCGGCCACCCTGCGCAGCGCCGCGACGAAGGCGGGGCTCGTTGCACCGATGATGGGTGGCGACGGCATGAACGACCCCGCGTACATCAGCAAGGCGGGTGCGGCAGCCGCAGGAACCTACGCGAGCGGCACCGGCGTGCCGATGGACACGCTCGCCAACGGCGACGAGTTCCTCGCCGCGTACAACAAGGCCGGCTACAAGGACGCCCCGACGAATTACGGCCCCTACTCGTACGACGCGACCAATGCCGTGCTCAACGCGCTGCCCGCGATCCTCGGCACCGCGAAGTCGATCCCGTCGACCGCGCGTGCGGCGGTCGTGGCCGCGGTGCAGGCCACCGATGTGGAAGGGCTGACTGGCCGGGTCGCGTTCGACACCTACGGCGACGCGCTCGACCCGCAGTTCACGCTCTACCAGGTGTCGGGAACACCCGCCGCGTGGGTGGCACTTCCGCCCGCGTGATCGAGGCCTGAAGTCCGGCGCCTGACGCAAGGCGCTCACGTCAGGCGTTCGAAGATCAGGCGATCGTCGCGCCCTCGAACGCGGCGGCCTTCACGCCGCGTCGCGCCAGCTCGGCCAGGAAGGGCAGCGCGTTGACCGCGGTGCCGAGCCCATGGGCGCCCAGGGTGGGCGTCGTGACGTCGGGCATGCCGCCGGCGAGCGCGGCGGCGGCCACGCCCAGCACCGTGCCGGTGGCGACGGCGGTCTGTTCGATCACCCCGTAGACGACGGTCTCGCGGGTGTCGCCCCGTTGGCCCCAAGCCTCGGCGCGCACCGCGCCCCAGCTCGCGCCGGGATCGCGCCGCGGCGGCGGTGTGAGCGCGCGACGCACACCGACGCGCGGCGCCGGCCCCCCGAGGCGGACGGTCGCCCGCTCGAGGCCCGGATTGGCGGTCACCAGCAGCTCCACGCCGCTCGCGACGAGCGCGCACTCACGCGCGCCGACCGGATCCGGGAACCAGACCAGCTCCGGGCCCTGATGACGGTCGTGCACGTACGCGCCGTCGCGCCACTCGAGGCCCGGATCACGGTGCGCGCGACGGGCCGACTCGGCGCAGGTCTCGCCGGCCACGCCCCAGCGCGCAACGTGGATCTCGTCGACGGCATCGAGCGCGCCGGCCGCGTGGCGGGCGAGCACGTCGCTCAGACCGGGAGCGAGTCCGCAGCCCACCAGCACGCGCAGGCCTGCGGCACGCGCATCCGCGTCGAGCCCGACGAGCGCGTTCAGCTCGTTCGCATCGTCGGATGCGGACGCGAACGAGATGCCCGCGCGCAGCGCGGCCTGTGCGAGGGTGAGGTCGTCGTGCGGCGGGAGCGCCGACGCGATGGCATCGACGCCGTCAGGGAAGACGGGGTCGTGGTGCGAGAGCTCCCAGGGTGTCGCTCCGTCGTGAAGTGCCGAGGCGACCGTGTCCGCGTGCTTCTGCGAACGCGCCGCGACGTAGACGTGGTCGATGCCGGGCGTGTCGAGCAACTGGCGCGCGGTCCGCACCCCGACGTCGCCGAGGCCGGCGATGAGAACCGAGGTCACCGAAAGTCGGGGCCTTGGAGCTCGCGCCAGCCACCCGTCGCCGGAGGAACATGGCCCTTGCCCCGCACGCGCACCACTGCGCTCACGGCAACCGCGATGGCGGCGACGAGGAGTCCACGCTGAAAGGCCTTCATCAGGTCGTCGAGTGTACCGACCGGCTCCAGACCGCGAACAGGGGGTCGCCGAAACCGAAGCCGCGGGCAGCGGAGACGCGTGTCTCGACGATCGGCTCCTCCCAGCCCTGCGCCAGGGCGAAGTACCGGGCGACGATCGCACAGCGCTGCTGATCCGACGCCATCAGCCAGCCGCGGATCGCCTTGGTCGGAAAGCACCGGTTCGAGAACGTGCACACGAACCGTCCCCCCGGTCGGAGCACCCGCCCGACCTCGCGGAACACCGCAACCGGCTCGACGAGGTAGTCGACCGACACGCAGCACACCGCGTCGTCGAACGACGCGTCGTCGAACGGCAGGCGGGGGTCGGCGTTGAGGTCGTGGACGACGGCGGCCGCGGCCTGCGGGTTGGCATCGAGCTCCGCCGCGTTCATGCCCAGCACGGTGAGCCTGCGCGGCGCGGCGCGGAAGTGCGAGACCCACGAGCCCATGAGGTCGAGCACGTCGCCGGACACGTCGAGCTCCTCGTAGAGGTCGCCGACCGCGGCGATGGCGCGGTCGTCGATGTGCGTGACGAGGCGTGGGGGTGCGTAGAACGCGCCGTCGCTTCCCGGATCGGCGCGCGCGAAGAAGTCGTCGGGGAACGGCTCGGCGGCGGTGCGCGCGTCGTCTGCATCGTCGGAAGCCGGCATCCGATCACGCTATTCGCGGCAGACTGGGCGCGGATGGCCCAGTACTTCGAGGAACGCCCACGCGCCGCGAGCGATCAGGACACCGTCGAGCTCACCGTCGGCGAACGCACGCTCGCGCTCGCCACCGACTCGGGCGTGTTCTCCCGGCACCGCCTGGATCCGGGGACCGCGGTGCTGCTCCGCAAGGCGCCGGCGCCTCCTCCAGCCGGCGTGGCCCTCGATCTCGGGTGCGGGTACGGGCCGATCGCGTGCGCGCTCGCCGTGCAGTCGCCCGACGCGCTGGTGTGGGCGATCGACGTGAACGAGCGCGCCCGTGAGCTCACCGCCCGCAACGCGGGCGAGCACGCGCTCACCAACGTGACGGTCGCGGCGCCCGACGACGTGCCCGCCGCGGTGCGCTTCGACACGATCTACAGCAACCCGCCCATCCGCATCGGGAAGGAGGCGATGCACGCGCTGCTCGACCGCTGGCTCCCACGCCTCGTGCCCGGCCACGGCCGGGCCTACCTCGTGGTGCAGAAGCACCTGGGCGCCGACTCGCTCCAACGCCGACTCGAGGACACCGGCTTCGCCACCGACCGGTTGGCGTCGAGCAAGGGCTACCGCGTGTTGGAGGTGCGGCCACGCCGTTCAGCCACGGAGGCGGCACGCCGTTCAGCCACGGAGGCGGAGTGAAGCAGCTGCGCAGCGTCGACCTCAAGCGGCTGCACCGCGAGTGGCGCGGCCGCACGGAGCAGCGGGTCAGGTTGCTGCTCGACGGCGTGCAGGATCCGTTCAACATCGGCGGGATCGTGCGCACCGCCGCCGCGATGAGGGTGGAGCACCTGTACCTCTGCGCGAACGCAACGGTGCCGACGCACCCCAAGGTCGGCAAGACCTCGAAGGGCACCGAGCGCTATCTCGAGTGGTCGGTGCACGACCGTGCACTCGACGGCGTGGCCGCGGCGCGCGCCGACGGCTTCCAGGTCGTCGCGGTGGAGCTCACCGACACCGCGCGGCCGCTCTTCGAGGTCGACCTTGCCGCCGATGTGTGCATCGTCGTCGGCAACGAGAGCAACGGCGCGAACGCCGAGGTGCTCGAGGTCTGCGATGCCGTCGGCTTCCTCCCGCTCCTCGGTCGGGTCGGCTCGCTGAACGTCGCCACCGCCACCGCGGTCGCGCTCTACGAGGTGCGGCGCCAAGCTTGGGAGGCCGGCAGCGACCCGTCGTGACGACGTCGGGCAGGCTGCGCTCAGGCGCGGACGTACGCGGCGAGGTGCTCCCCGGTCAGCGTCGAACGGGCCGCGACGAGATCCGCGGGGGTGCCCTCGAACACGACCCGGCCACCGTCGTGACCGGCGCCCGGACCGAGGTCGACGATCCAGTCCGCGTGCGCCATGACGGCCTGGTGGTGCTCGATGACGATCACCGACTTCCCGGAGTCGACGAGCCGGTCGAGGAGACCGAGCAGCTGCTCCACGTCGGCGAGATGGAGGCCTGCGGTCGGCTCGTCGAGGATGTAGACGCCGCCCTGCTCCGCCAGGTGGGTGGCCAGCTTGAGCCGCTGCCGCTCGCCACCCGAGAGCGTGGGCAGCGGTTGACCGATGGTGAGGTAGCCGAGGCCGACGTCGGCCAGCCTGGTGAGGATCGTGTGCGCGGCCGGCACCGCGCCGTCGCCGCCGGCTCCGTGCTGAACGGCGGTGCCGCCGAAGAAGGTCTCCGCGTCGCTCACCGACATCGCGAGCACCTCGCTGATGTCCTTCCCGGCGAACGTGTACTCGAGGACGTCGGCCTGGAACCGCTTGCCCTCGCACTCCTCGCACACGGTGGCGACGCCGGCCATCATGGCGAGGTCGGTGTAGATGACCCCGGCGCCGTTGCAGTTCGGACACGCGCCCTCGGAGTTGGCGCTGAACAGCGCCGGCTTCACGCCGTTCGCCTTCGCGAACGCCTTGCGGATCGGATCGAGCAGGCCGGTGTAGGTGGCGGGGTTGCTCCGCCTCGACCCCTTGATCGCCGCCTGGTCGACCGTCACCACGCCGTCGCGTCCCGACACGGAACCCGTGATCAGCGAGCTCTTCCCCGAGCCGGCGACGCCGGTGATCACCACCAGCACGCCGAGCGGGACGTCGACGTCGACGTGTTGGAGGTTGTTCGTGGTCGCGTCACGCACCTCGAGCGCGCCCGTGGGCGTACGCACCGCCGGCTTCACGGACGCTCGGTCGTCGAGGTGACGGCCGGTGAGCGTGCCGCTGGCCCGCAAGCCCTCGACGGTGCCCTCGAACACGACCTCGCCGCCGGCACTCCCCGCGCCCGGGCCGAGGTCGACGGCATGGTCGCCGATGTCGATCGTCTCCGGCTTGTGCTCGACGACGAGCACCGTGTTGCCCTTGTCGCGCAGGTGCACCAGCAGGTCGTTCATCCGCGCGATGTCGTGTGGGTGCAGCCCGACCGTCGGCTCGTCGAACACGTAGGTCACGTCGGTGAGCGACGACCCGAGGTGGCGGATCATCTTGGTGCGCTGCGCCTC
>DASUMF010000141.1:0-20792 GCA_036277835.1 Acidimicrobiia bacterium | reverse complement strand
ACTTCTCGCTCGTGATGGGCGTCGCCGGTGGCACGTCGAACCAGAGGTTCGTGCTGCTCGCCGGCGTTGCCGGGCTCGTGGCCGGCGCGTTCTCGATGGCATCGGGTGAGTGGATCTCGGTGCGGTCGCAGCGCGAGCTCTACGAGAACGAGCTCCGCATCGAGCGCGAAGAGCTCGTCGCGTTCCCCGAGGAGGAGCGCGAAGAGCTCGAGCTCATCTACCGCGCCAAGGGCGTGTCGGCGACGGCCGCGCACGAGCTCGTCACCACGATCATGGAGCAGGGCGACGTCGCGCTCGACACGCTCGCACGCGAGGAGCTCGGGCTCGACCCGTCGAAGCTGGGCTCACCGTGGGTCGCCGCCATCTCGTCGTTCCTCGCCTTCTCGCTCGGCGCGCTGCTCCCGATCGTGCCGTTCTTCTTCGGGACGGGCGCCGCGGCCATCGCGGTGTCGGCGGTGGTGTCGGTGCTCGCGCTGTTCGCGGTGGGCGCGGCCACGTCGATCTTCACCGGACGCCACGCAGGGCGCGCCGGCCTGCGCATGGCCCTCATCGGCGCGTCCGTCGCGGCCGTCACCTTCGGCGTCGGCTCCGCCGTCGGCGCCAACGTCTGACGCGCCACCGACTCCCGCTGTTCTGGCGTACCCGGACCCACCCGTGCGGTGGTTGGGGTACGCCAAAACGAGGAAAAGGGGCGGGTCAGTCCTCGTCGAGGTAGAGGAAGCCGTAGCCCTCGTCGCGGAAGCGGATGCCGGCATCGCGCAGGGCGACGTCCCAGTCGCCGGTGACCTCGGGATCGGTCTGCTGCATCCCGTGGTCGGCGACGAGCACGAAGGCGGTGTCGTCGAACGCGCCCGCTCGCTCGACCGCGGCGAGCACCTCACCGATGCGGGCGTCGGTGTCGCGCACCGAGGCGTCGGCGATCTCCGAGTGCGGACCACCGATGTGGAACGCGGAGTCGGTGAGCGTGTAGTTGCACCACATGAAGGTGGGCTTCGGGTAGGTGACGTCGCGGTAGTGACCGCTCCAGATGCCGACGCTCTGCTCGGTGCCCATGTGATCGACGACCGTCGACCACGAGTAGTCCTTGTGCGGGCGCACGAAGCGCTCGGTGACGTGGGGAAGGCCGTCGGGCGTGTCGGGGATCGGCGGCACCTCGCCCTTCCGGAAGAAGTCGAACGTCGAGTAGTCGGCGCCGATGTCGCACGGCTCGTTCACCGACGCGGTGAACGCCTCGGGCCAGGTGCGGTGCACCGCGTCGTGGATCGACTCGACGCCCTCGACGCAGTGCTGCATCGACCACGGCCACGTGGCCTGCGAGTTGGTGATCACCTGCTCGCCGGTGCTGCGGTCGTACCACGCGTTGTGCAGGATGCCGTGGTGACCGGGGTAGCGCCCGGTGAGGATGGACGTGTGGTTGGCGAGGGTGACGGTCGGGAGCCCCGCCATCGCGCCGTGCGCGTACGAGGTGCCCATCGCCATGAGACGACCGATGTTCGGCGCGATGCCGGCCTCGGCGAGCGCGTAGAGCACGTTGGGGTTCGCGCCGTCGAGGAGGAATCCGACCACGTGCTTCGGGCGCGAGGACCCGTCGAGCACGTCGGTGCGCACGTCGCCGTCCTGGCCGCGCAGGTACGTGCCGTCGTCGTAGCGCTCGACACCGAGCAGCGCGCACACCGTCGGCGCGACGTCGACGAGACGGCCGGCGCGTGGGACCAGGCCGTCGGCCCGCACGCCGGCCCCGGCGATCACGAACGGGGCGCGGGCCTGCACCACGCCGAGGGAGCCGTGCTCACCCCGGTGGCCGCCGGCGTCCTCCCAGTTGTGGGCGGCCGAGTGCACGACGCACAGGTCGGGCGCAGCCGAGTGGTCGAAGAGCTGGGCCACCTGCTCGAAGGCGTAGGGGTAGGAGTTCCCCGAGCGGCTCGGGTGCGGGTCGCCCAGCTCGGCGGGGAGCCCGGCGAGGAGCCCGGGTGACTGGTCGGCGAGCGGGTCGTCGCCCTCCACCCCATCGACCGTGAAGCCGTCGGCCCCACGGGTGAAGCGCACCCGACCGTCGGCGCTGGCCACCTCGTAGCGATCCGGCCCAGGGGACCACAGGACCATGTCGACGATGGGGGACAGGGCGGGGTCGAGGAGGACCGACAGGGCCCGGTCACGGCTGGACGGCACCGGCAAACGCTATCCCGCGCCCCCCGACCACGAACTGGTGTCAAATTGGCTCGATAATCCAGCCGAACAGACGCCAGTTGGTTGCTGGGGAGGGTCCGATTGCTGGGGGGAGCCTCCCGCGGCTAAATTGCCCGTTCGCGCCTGGAGCCGCTCCTCGGCTTCGGCCCTTCGATCTCCTCCGCTCGAGAATTCGGACCTTCCGTTGCGCACGTTCACTCCCAAGCCCGGCGACATCAACCGCTCCTGGCACGTCATCGACGCCGAGGGCGCGGTCCTCGGCCGGATCGCCACCCAGGCGGCCACGCTGCTCAAGGGCAAGCACAAGCCGATCTACGCGCCCCACGTCGACACCGGTGACCACGTCATCATCGTCAACGCGGCCAAGCTCGACGTGAGCGCGCGCAAGCTCGCCGACAAGCAGTACCACCGCCACTCGGGCTACCCGGGCGGTCTCAGCACCGAGTCGCTCGAGCACATGCTCGCTCGCGACCCGGAGCGCGTGGTGCGCATCGCGGTGCGCGGCATGCTCCCCAAGAACCGCCTCGGTCGCCAGCAGCTGAAGAAGCTGCGCGTGTACGCCGGCGCCGAGCACCCGCACTCCGCCCAGAAGCCAGAGCCGTTCGTGGTCGCGTCCAAGCGCACCGAACCGGCTGCCTGATCCAGGCACCTCGATCGAGCCAGGAGCTCCGTTGCCCAAGCCTCTCGTCCAGACCACCGGCCGCCGCAAGGAGGCCGTCGCGCGCGTGCGCCTGCGCCCCGGCACCGGCGCGATCACCGTCAACGGTCGCACCTTCGAGCAGTACTTCCCGATCCTCACCCACCGCGTGATCGCGGCGGAGCCGCTGCGTCTCACGCAGACGGCCGAGGTCTACGACGTCGACGCCACGCTCGACGGCGGCGGCGTGAGCGGCCAGGCCGGTGCGCTGCGCCTCGGCATCGCCCGTGCGCTCGTCGACCTCGACGAGGAAGCGCGCCCGTCGCTCAAGAAGGCCGGGCTCCTCACGCGTGACGCTCGCGAGAAGGAGCGGCGCAAGTACGGCCTCAAGAAGGCCCGCAAGGCGCCGCAGTACTCGAAGCGCTGAGTCGCTTGGCTCGCGTCCATCGCCTCTCCGTGAGGTCGTCGCGATGACCCTCCGGTTCGGCACGGACGGGGTTCGAGGCGTCGCGAACACCGAGCTCACGGTCGAGCTGGTCACCGCGCTCGGCCGCGCCGCCGTGCGCGTGCTCGGCGCCGAGGTCCCGTTCGTCGTCGGCCGCGACACGCGCCGATCGGGGCCCATGCTCGAAGCGGCGCTGGTGGCTGGCATCTGCGCCGAGGGCGCCGACGTGTCGCTCGCCGGAGTGCTCCCCACGCCGGGCGTGGCCCTGCTCGCGCACGAGCGCGCCGCGCCGGCCGCGGTGATCTCTGCCAGCCACAACCCCTTCGAGGACAACGGGGTGAAGCTCTTCGCGCCGGGCGGTCGCAAGATCCCCGAGCACCTCGAGGCGCAGGTCGAGGAAGAGCTCCGCTCTCTCGCCGCCGAGATGCCGGAGACGGCTGCGGCGGGCGTCGGCGTGGGTGTGGCGAGCGAGCTCCGCAACGCCTTCGACGACTACGTCGCCCATCTCGTGGAGGCGCTCGAGGGTCGCCGGCTCGACGGCGTCACCCTCGTGATCGACTGCGGGAACGGCGCTGCGTTCCGAGCCGCGCCGGCCGCGCTGCGTGCACTCGGCGCCGACGTCGACGTGCTGCACGCGTCGCCCGACGGCACCAACATCAACCGGGCCTGTGGCTCCACCGACACCACCGAGCTGCGCGACGCGGTCCTGCTGTCACGCGCCAGCGCGGGGCTCGCGTTCGACGGCGATGCCGACCGCGTGATCGCGGTCGACGAGAACGGCAACGAGGTCGACGGCGACCAGATGCTCGCGGTCGCGGCGATCGACCTTCACGATCGCGGTCTGCTGCGCGGCGACGCGATCGTCGCCACCGTGATGTCGAACCTCGGGCTGCGCCGCGCGCTCGAGCCGTACGGCATCGACCTCATCGAGACGCCGGTGGGCGACCGCAACGTGCTCGACGAGCTCGAACGGCGCAACCTCGCGCTCGGCGGGGAGCAGTCGGGGCACGTGATCAACACCCTGCACTCCACCACCGGCGACGGCACGCTCACCGGCCTGCTCCTCCTCGACACGATGGTGCGGCGCCGGCGGCCGCTCTCCGAGCTCGCGTCGGTCATGTCGCGCGTGCCTCAGGTGCTGCGCAACGTGGCGGTGGGGAACCCCGCCGCGCTCAATTCCGACGCGACCTTCTGGAACCGTGTCCGCGACGTCGACGACGAGCTCGGCGACGACGGCCGGGTGCTCGTGCGCCCCTCGGGCACCGAGCCGGTGGTGCGGGTGATGGTGGAGGCAGGCGAGGAGGCCGACGCCGACGCCGCAGCCTCGCGGCTCGTCGATCTGGTCGAGCATGCGGCGCGCCGGGCAGTGCCGGCGACGCCGTAGAATTCGCCGTCATGTGCGGCATCGTCGGCGTCGTCCGCCGCCGCGCGTCGAGGCTTCCACCCGACGTCGGTGAGCTCCTGCAGGCGCTCGACGACGCCGTCGCCCGTCTCGACGGTCCCGATGCCCTGAGCGCGCGGTTGGTCGAGGTCGCGACGAACCTCGAGGCGGTCGACGCGGTGTTGCGTGGTGCCCCGGGCGTGTTCGCGCTCCTCGCCGAGCCCGACGCCGCGACCGGCATCGCCACCCGCGTGGAGCACATCACGCAGGTGATCGATCGGTTCGCGGCCGCGCTCGACTCCGGCCCCGTCACCGAACCGGTCGAGCTCGAGGCCGTCAACGCCGCGCTGGTGCGGGCGCGCGACGCGGTGTGGGCACTCGGGCACGACCGCCTCGGCACGGTGCGCGCGGTCAGCGGGCTCGCGGGCTCGAGCTGGTCGCACGCTGCTTCGCTCGACGGCTACCTGTCGATCCAGGTTGCGCTGGCAGCGCTCGATCGTCTCGAGGTGCGCGGTCGCGACTCGGCCGGGCTGCATCTGATGGTGCACGACCCCGCCGTCGACCTCGACGCCCCCGAGGTGCAGGAGGAGCTCGACCGTCGGTCGTCCGACCCGCTGTTCCGCTCGGGTTCGGTCCGGCGCGCCGGCGACCACACGCTGTCGTTCGTGTACAAGGCCGCGGCCGAGATCGGCGAGTTGGGCGACAACACCGCCGTGTTGCGCGCCGCGATCACCGACGACGACCTGCTGCGGCGCGCGCTCGCGAACGACACCGCCACCACGGTCGTGCTCGGTCACACGCGCTGGGCGAGCGTCGGCGTGATCTCGGAGGCCAACGCGCACCCGTTGAACCAGGAGGAGACCGACCGCGTCGGCGCCTACGTGGTCGGCGCGCTCAACGGCGACGTCGACAATTATCTCGACCTGCGCGAGCTCGAGGGCCTCCACCCGTTCGCCGAGATCACCACCGACACGCAGGTGATCCCCGCGCTGGTGTCGCGGCGCCTCGACGATCAGCCGCTCGAGGACGCGTTCCGCAGCACGGTGCGCGAGCTGGAGGGCTCGCTCGCGATCGGCGCCCAGGCGGCCGCCGCGCCCGGCGTGCTGCTGCTCTCGCTGCGCGGCAGTGGTCAGGCGCTCTACGTGGGCCTCGCCGAGGACGCGTACGTCGTCACCAGCGAACCGTACGGGCTCATCGAGGAGACGGCCGACTACCTCCGCCTCGACGGCGAGACGCCCGCCGACGCGGCGCGCGCGTCGTCGACCCGCGGGCAGGTGGTGGTCGTCGACGTCGAGCACGCCGGCGAGCTCGACGGGATCGTCCGCACCGCGTTCGACGGCACCGCCCTGCCCGTCAGCGCAGACGAGGTCGTCAGCGCGGAGATCACGACGCGCGACATCGACCGCGGCGCGTTCCCGCACTTCCTCCTCAAGGAGATCTCCGAGGCCCCGGCGTCGTTCCGCACCACGCTGCGCGGGCGCATCCTCGAAGACGGCGAGCAGCTGCGCGTGGTGCTCGGCCCCGAGACGCTGCCCGACGAGCTCGTCGCGCGCGTGCGCAGCGGTGAGATCACGCGGGTGGTGGCGGTCGGGCAGGGCACCGCTGCGGTCGCGGCGCAGAGCGCGGCTGCGATCCTGCAACGCCTCACCGGCAACCGTCTCCGCGCCGATGCGATGGCCGCCACCGAGCTCTCCGGCTTCGATCTCGGCGACGACATGCGCGACACGCTCGTGGTCGCCATCAGCCAGAGCGGCACCACCACCGACACCAACCGCACCGTCGACCTCGTACGCGGACGCGGTGCGTCGGTGCTCGCGATCGTGAACCGTCGCAACAGCGACCTCGTCGACAAGTCCGACGGCGTGCTCTACACGTCGGACGGTCGCGACCTCGAGATGGCGGTGCCCTCCACCAAGGCGTTCTACGCCCAGGTTGCCGCGGGCTACCTCCTGGCGCTCGCCATCGCGACCGAAGTGGGAACCGTCACGCCGCAGGAGACCACGTCGTTGCTCCGCGGCCTCCAGGCACTCCCCGACGCGATGCGCGCGGTGCTCGACGAGCGCGAGGCGATCGCCGCGATCGCGGCGCGTCACGTGCCGACCCGCCGCTACTGGACGGTCGTCGGCAACGGCCTCAACCGCATCGCGGCCAACGAGCTGCGCATCAAGCTCTCTGAGCTCTGCTACCGGTCGATCTCGTCCGACATCGCCGAGGACAAGAAGCACATCGACCTCTGCACGGAACCGCTGATCCTGGTGTGTGCGGCGGGCCTCGACGGCTCCAACGCCGACGACGTCGCCAAGGAGGTGGCGTACCACCGCGCGCACCGTGCCGCGCCGATCGTGATCGCGAACCACGGCGAGGATCGCTTCACCAGCGCGGTCGAGGTGATCCACGTGCCGCCGGTGCACGTCGAGCTCGGGTTCGTGCTCTCGGCGATGGCCGGCCACCTCTTCGGCTACGAGGCCGCCCTGGTGATCGACACGTCGGCGCACCCGCTGCGTGAGGCGCGCGCTGCGGTGCAGGACGCGGCCGGCGCCGACGACGTGCTCGTCGCACTGGCGGCCGCGCTCGCGGCCCCGGCGCGCCGGTTCCTCGACGCGCTGCGCGTCGGCAGCTACGACGGCAACCTCGACGCGTCCACCGCGGTGCGCATCGCGTCGCTGCTCCGCTACGCGCTCGGCATCGTGCCGCTCGACCTCTACGAGATCGACCACGGCAAGGTCGGCACGCCCGCGGTGCTCGTCGACGATCTCACGGTCGCGCTCACGGGCGGCATCGACGAGCTCACCCGCACCATCGACACCATCAAGCACCAGGCGAAGACGGTCACCGTCGGCATCTCGCGCGCCGACGAGGAGCTGCTGCAGGTCGCGCTCGTGCGCAGCGTGCTCGCCGCGGGCGCGTCGCGCGACACGCTCACGTACCGCTCGCTGCGTACCCTCGTCGCGCTCGACCCCGGCGTGCTCGAGGTCGTGGGCTCCACTCGGTACCGGATCGAGGGCGATCTCGACGCCGACGCGGCGACGTTGCACGTGGTCGACACCACGGTCGACTTCCCGTCGCGCACCCTCACCGACCCCACGCTGCGGGGCACGAAGCACCGCGTCGCCACGCAGCGCGAGGTCACGGTCGCGCGTGGCCGGAGCGACGGCCGCATCGTGCTGTTCGTGCCCGAGATCAAGGGCAACGAGACGGTGGGACTCACCCTGCTGCACGTGCAGTTCGCGGAGCAGCTGCCCGGCGACGTCATGCGCACGATCCTGTCGGGCTACCAGGGGCGCTACGGCGCGCTCAAGGACGCGGTCACCGAGACGGTTCCCGACTTCGACGATGCCGTGCTCGAGTCGTTCGGCGTGGTCGAGCTGCTCACCGAGCCGGTGTACTCGCTCGCCGACCGCTGGCCACGGTCATGACCGGCTCCGTGCCTGAACGGCAGACCGGCGGTGGCATCGTGGGTCTCGGCACCGACCTCGTGGAGGTCGATCGGTTCCGGCTCGCGATGCAGCGGCGCACCACGCTCACCCAGCGCTTGTTCAGCGACGCCGAACGTGAGTACGCCGACGGCCAGCACGACCCGGTGAAGAGCCTGGCGGCGCGCTTCGCGGCGAAGGAAGCGGTGATGAAGGCGCTCGGCGTCGGCCTCGGCGCCTTCGCGCTGCGCGACGTCGAGGTCGTGCGCGACGACGACGCGGGGTCACCGTCGCTCGTGCTGCGCGGTCAAGCCGACTCGCTCGCGCGCGAGCGCGGGGTCACGGGCTGGTTCCTGTCGTTGACCCACACCGACGCCAGCGCGATGGCGGTCGCGATCGCGACCGGGTAGACCCGGCCACCCGGATGGAACCGGTCGTCACGCCCACCGCGATGGCGGAGGCCGATGCACGGGCGATCGCGGCAGGCACCCCCGAATCCGTGCTCGTCGAACGCGCGGGGCGCGCCGTCGCGTGGGCGGCGCGGCGGATGCTCGACGGTCGCTATGGGCGTCGTGTCGTCGTCGCGTGCGGGAAGGGCAACAACGGCGCCGACGGGCTCGTCGCCGCCCGGGTGCTGCGCACGTGGGGCGTCCGTGTCGACGTGGTCGAGCTCGTGGGGGGTGTCGACCGCGCTGTCGCAGTGCGGGCGCTCGAGCGGGCCGATCTCGCGATCGACGCCATGTACGGCACCGGCTTCCGCGGCGAGCTCGACGGGGATGCCGCGTGGATCGCCGGTGTGCTGGCGTCGAACGACGTGGGGGTGCTCGCCGTCGACATCCCGTCCGGCGTCGACGGGCACACCGGGGCGGTGCTCGGCCACGCGGTCCGCGCCGACGCGACGATCACGTTCGTCGCCCGCAAGTCCGGACTCGTGTTCGAACCCGGTCGCAGGTACGCCGGTGACGTGGAGGTCGCCGACATCGGCATCGCGGTCGCGCCCGACCTGATCGGCGCGCGCATGCTCGGCCGGCTCGAGGTCGCGCGCGTGCTTCCGGCGCGGCCGGACGTCGCGCACAAGTGGCAGGCCGCCGTCATGGTGGTCGGCGGATCGGGGGGCATGACCGGCGCACCCTTGCTCGCCAGCCGCGCCGCGATGCGGTCCGGCTCGGGCATGGTGTTCTGCGCGCTGCCGGGGACCGATGCGGCCCGCCACGCCTCGGGCGGCGAGGTGATCACCCGCGCCCTGCCCGCGGTCGACGACGGCGCGCTCGCAGTCGACGCGGTGGCCGTCGTGCTCGAGCAGATCGATCGCTTCGGTGCGCTCGCGCTCGGGCCCGGTCTCGGCGGTCACCCCGACACGCGTCGGGCAGTCTGCGACCTCGTGGCGAAGGTCCCGGTGCCGATGGTGCTCGACGCCGACGGGCTCAACGCGGTCGACGGCGACCTGCGGGTGCTGGCCGACCGTGGCGCGTCCGGCGGTGTCACCGTCCTCACGCCGCACGACGGCGAGTACCGCCGTCTGATGGGGCGCCCGGTCGCCGACGATCGCATCGCGGCCGCCCAGGCGTTGGCCGACGAGGCGCAGGCGGTCGTGCTCCTCAAGGGGCCGACCACGGTGGTGGCTGCGCCGGGATCCGATCACGTGATCCTGAACCCGACCGGCACACCGCTGCTCGCCACCGCGGGCACCGGTGACGTGCTCACCGGGGTGATCGCGGCGTTCCTGGCCCGTGGCGTGGGTGCGTTCGACGCCGCCGCCGCGGCGGCCTGGGTGCACGGCGATGCGGCCCGTCGAGCCGGTCAACACGTGGGAACGGGCCTCGTCGCGGGTGACGTGGTGGAGGCGCTCGCCTCTACGCTGGCCTGACCACGATTGCAGGAGGCTCCATGCCGAGCGACACCCCCGTCAGCACGATCATGTCCGGCGAGGTCGTGACCCTCTCGCCCGACCAGAGCGTGCCCGAGGCCGCCGACGTGCTCGCCGAGCACGGGATCGGTGCCGCGCCAGTGGTGGAGGACGGCAGGATCGTCGGGTTGCTGCGCGACGAGGACCTCATCGTGTCGGAGGCCAAGCTCCACGTGCCGACCGTCATCGAGTTCCTCGGCGCCGACATCGTGTGGCCGGCGTCGGAGCGACGCTGGGAGAAGGAGCTGAAGAAGGCCGCGGCGGCCACGGTGCGCGACGTGATGAGCACCGACTATCCATCCGTCGCGCCGACCGACTCCGTCGAGAAGGTCGCGACCGTGATGCACGACGCCGGTGCGAGCCACGTGCCGGTGGTCGACGGCGGCCGCGTCGTCGGGATCGTCGCGCGCGGTGACCTCGTCCGCCACCTCGCGGACACCACGTGACCGAGCGTCGCGGCGGCAGCCGCGCGGTGTGGAGCGAAGTCGACCTCGAAGCGATCCGCGAGAACATCCGTGCCCTGTGCGCGCTGGTCGCGCCGGCGGAGGTGCTCGCGGTCGTGAAGGCGAACGGGTACGGACACGGCGCCGCGCCGGTCGCGCGCGCGGCGCTCGACGCGGGCGCTGCGTGGTTGGGTGTCGCGCGCGTGGAAGAAGGCGTGCAGCTGCGCGGGCACGGCATCGACGCGCCGATCCTGTTGCTCTCCGAAGCGCCGGTGTCGGCCGCTGAAGCGGTCGTGACCCACTCGATCACGCCGGTCGTGTACACGGTGCCGGGCCTGGAAGCGCTGGCCAAGGCGGTCGCCGCGTACGGCGGTCGCCACCGCTTGTCGGTGCACCTCAAGATCGACACCGGGATGCACCGCGTCGGGTGCGATCCCGACGACGCGCTCGACCTCGTCGCGCGCATCGACGCCAGCCCCGAGCTCGAGCTCGCCGGCGTGTGCACCCATCTCGCCGTGGCTGACGACCCCGCCGATCCCTACACGGCTGGGCAGCTGGCGCAGTTCGCGGGCGTGTTGGACGCGATGCGGGCCCGAGGTGCGGAGTGCGGGCTCGAGCACGCCGCGAACTCGGCGGCCGCGCTCGCCTGCCCCGACGCGAGGTTCGACCTCGTGCGCATCGGGATCGCCGCGTACGGCGTGCCGCCCGCCCCCACCTTCGACCACGTGCTCGCGCTGCGGCCTGCACTCTCGTTGCACGCGCGCGTGATGATGGTGCGAGAGCTCGCGGCCGGCGAGCGTCTGTCGTACGGCCTGCGCTACGAGCTCCCGCACGCGAGCCGCATCGCGACCGTGTCGGCCGGGTATGCCGACGGGGTGCCCCGCAACCTCGGCCTCTCCGGAGGCCACGTGCTCATCGGCGGCCGCCGCCACCCGATCGCCGGTGTCGTCACCATGGACCAGCTCATGGTCGACGTGGGTGACACGCCGGTCGACGTCGGCGACGAGGTGGTGCTCATCGGACGTCAGGGTGACATCGAGATCACCGCCACGGAGTGGGCCGAGCTCCTCGGCACGATCGCATACGAGGTCGTGACCGGGATCGGAGCGCGCGTCCCGCGGACGTACACCGGATGAGCACGGACGCGGGATGAACCTGGGCGACGTCGCCAAGCGCGCCGGGGTCGTGACCGGCGTCGTCGCGGGCGTGGCCGGCGCCGTGTACGCGGGTGAGCGTGCGGTCGCGGCACGCATCCGCCGGGGTGGGCCCGACGAACCCGCCGACGACTCGCTGCTGCCCGAGATCGACGAGATGGCGAGGATCGCCACCCACGACGGCGGTGAGCTCTACGTCATCGAGCGCGGCCCCGCCTCCGTGGCCGAACGGCGCGCCGCAACTCCGATCGTGTTCGCGCACGGCATCACCCTCACCTCGCAGGTGTGGGCGCGGCAGTTCCGCTCGCTCCCCGACGCCGGCTTCCGGACCGTCGCGTTCGACGGCCGCGGTCACGGCGAGTCGACCGTCGGCGAGACCGGTCATTCCATCGAGAACCTCGCCGAGGACCTGGCGGCCGTGCTCACCACGCTCGACCTGCGCGACGCGATCCTCGTGGGCCACTCGATGGGTGGCATGGCGGTGCAGGGCCTCGCGGTGCACCATCCCGACGTGCTGGCCGAGCGCGTGCGCGGCATCGTGCTCCTGTCGACCTCGCCCCGGTCGTTCGCGAGCGATGCCCGCCGCACCCGCCGCTCGCTCGAGCGCGTCGTCGGCTTCGTCCCCGATGTCGGCGCGGTCATGCGCCAGCGCAACCTCGGTCTCCTCATCGCCCGGGTCGGGTTCGGCGACGATCCCGACCCGCGGTGCGTGGAAGCAACGCGCCAGATGCTCGGAGGCACCTCGCGCGAGACCATGCGCGAGGCCGGACGCGCCCTCCTCGAGCTCGACTTCACCGACGAGCTGCCGCGGCTGCGCATCCCCACGCTCGTGATCGTCGGGTCCGCCGACCTCCTCACGCCACCCCGCGAGTCGCGGACCATCGCCGATCTCGTCCCCGACGCCGAGCTGGTGGAACTGCCGCGCGCCGGGCACATGCTCATGTACGAGCGCACCGAGGAGCTCGACCGGCTGATCGGGGAGTTCGCCCGCTCGTGCCTCGACGACCGTCACACGGTGCCCTCGGCCGTGCGCTCGGCCCTCCACTAGCGGCACACTGGCACCATGCTCACCGACGTGCCCGGCATCCGGGTCGGTCACTGGACGGGTGACGGCACCGGCGTCACCGTGATCGTGGTCCCGGCCGGGTCGGTCGGATCGTGTGAGGTGCGCGGCGGCGCCCCGGCCACGAAGGAGACCGCGCTGCTCGAGCCCGGGCGCACGGTCGAGCGCGTCGACACCATCGTGCTCACCGGTGGCTCCGCGTTCGGTCTCGCCGCCGCCGACGGCGTGGCCCGCGCGCTGGCGGAGTTCGGCCGTGGCTTCCCCACCCGCGGGGGACCGGTGCCGATCGTGCCGGCCGCCGCCATCTACGACCTCGTCGAGGCGAGCACCGCTCGGCCCGGTCCGGAGGAAGGGCGCATGGCGCTCGCCGACGCCGCCCGGCGCGGCCTGGGCAACCCGTTCCCGATCGGACGGGTGGGCGCGGGCACCGGCGCGACCATCGGGAAGTGGCGCGGCGGTGAGCACGCCGTGCCCGGCGGCCTCGGCACCGCGAGCGGTCGCGACGGCGACATCGTGCTCGGTGCGATCGCGGTGGTGAACGCGGTGGGCGACGTGATCGCGGCCGACGGCACGGTGCTCGCAGGCTCGACCGCGCCTCCCGACGCGCCCTCGTTCCCGGCGCCGGCCCCGTTCGAGCACACCACGCTCGTCGCGATCGTGACCAACGCCAAGTGCACGAAGGGCGAGTGTCGACTCCTGTCCGAGAGCGCGCACCACGGCATGGTGCGATCGATCCATCCGTCGCACACGCGCCACGACGGCGACGTCGCGTTCGCGGTGGCGACGGGCGAAGTCGAGGACGTGCAGATCGACCGCTTGCGCGTGCTCGCCACCGAGGTCACGGCCGAAGCAGTGCGTTCGGCCGTCGCGTAGCATCGCAGCCCGGTGTCACGGCCCGATCTCACGCTGCCCGCGTCGTTTGCCGAGTTGCAGCGTTCGGCGCTCGCGTGCACGAAGTGCCCGCTCGCGGCGACACGCACCCAGGTCGTGTTCGGCGTCGGCGACGAACACGCGGATCTGATGTTCGTCGGTGAGGGCCCGGGCGAGCAGGAGGACCTCCAGGGGGAGCCGTTCGTCGGGCGCGCCGGCCGCCTCCTGACGAGCCTGATCGAGGGCATCGGGCTCACCCGAGCGGAGGTCTACATCGCCAACGTGGTGAAGTGCCGTCCTCCTGGCAACCGCGACCCGCTCCCGCTCGAGATCGAGACGTGCCGCCCGTACCTCGACGCGCAGCTCGCGTTCGTCGACCCACGCATCGTCGTGACGCTCGGCAACTTCGCCACCAAGCTCCTCCTCGACACGAAGGAGGGCATCACGAAGCTGCGCGGTCGCGAGTTCCCCGTCGCCGGCGCACCCGACGGGCGCGGCAAGGTGATCATCCCGGTGTTCCATCCGTCCGCGGTGCTGCGCAACGGCGGGGCCGCGCTGGCCGAGGCGCGCGCCGACTTCGTGACGATCAAGCGTGCACTGGCGCGGGCATGAGCACGCTCCTCGCGGTGACGCGCACGGCGGACGCGACGTTCGCGTTGGCCACCCGGGTCGGTGCGCTGCTGCGCGGCGGTGACGTGCTCGCGCTCTCGGGCGACCTCGGTGCGGGCAAGACGGTGTTCGCGAAGGGCGTCGGCCGTGCCCTCGGCGTGGTCGAGCCCGTGGTGAGCCCGACCTTCACCGTCGTGCGCGAGTACGAGGGCACCATCCGCTTCGTGCACGTCGACGTGTACCGCCTCGACCGCATCCAGGAGCTTCACGACGTCGGGTGGGACGACCTGCTCGACGGCGAGTCGGTCGCGCTCGTCGAGTGGGGCGAACGGGTCGGCGCGCTCCTGCCGATCGACCGCCTCGACGTGCGCCTCGAGGTCGGCGACGACGACGAGCGCCGGATGGTGGAATTCGTGGCGTCGGGCGCGTCATGGGCGGCACGTGCCGACGCGCTCGCGGCCGCGCTTGGTGACGACCGCTGGCGCGACGGAGGAGAGGCCTGACGTGCTCGTGTTGGCGATCGACACCGCCACGCCGCGCGTCGCGCTCGCGCTGGGTGACGACGGCCACGTCGCCGGAGAGCTGCAGCTCGCGACGGGCACCGACCGCGGCAGGGGCGTGCGTCGTCACGCCGAGCTGCTCGCCCCCGCCATCCGCTCGCTCTGCGACCAGGTGGGCGCCGAGGTGGTCGACATCTCCGCGGTTGCGGTCGGGATCGGACCCGGCATGTTCACGGGGCTGCGCGTGGGGGTCACCACGGCCAAGGTGCTCGCGCAGACGTTGCGGGTCCCGGTGGTGCCGGTGCCGAGCCTCGACCTCGTCGCCTTCCCCGCGCGCTTCACGTCGCGCCTCGTCGTCGCGATCCTCGACGCGCGCCGGCGCGAGGTGTTCTGTGCGTCGTACCGGCCGGTGCCCGGCGGCGTGCAACGGGTGTCGGAGTACCAGGTGCTCCCACCCGCCGAGCTGGTGGCGGAGCTGGCCGGCGGCGGCGCGGAGCTGCTGCTCGTGGGCGACGGCGTGAGTCGCTACCGCGACGAGTTCGCGACCCTCGAGCGCGCCGAGGTCGCGGGTCCGGCATTCGATGCGCCGAGCGCCGTCGCGCTGTTGGAGGTCGCGGCCGGTCGCCTGGCCCGCGAGGAGTTCGTGAACGCGGCCGACGTGCTGCCGATGTACCTCCGCCAGAGCGACGCCGAGATCAACTGGGAGCGGGTCTGATGGCGGCGGTCCCGGAGGTCGAGCCGCTCACCGTGCACGTGCAGGCCATGCGCCGCCGGCACGTGCGCGCGGTGCTGCGCATCGAGCACCAGGTGTACCCGCGGCCGTGGAGCGCGTCGCTGTTCCACTCCGAGCTCGCGTTGCGCTCGACGCGCGCGTACTTCGTCGCCCGGGTCGGCCGCGACGTGGTCGGCTACGCAGGGCTGATGATGACGCTCGACGACGGTCACGTCACCACCATCGCCGTCGACCCGAAGTGGCATCGGCACAAGATCGGGTCGCGCCTGCTCGTCGTGCTCGCACGTGAGGCGATCGCGCGCGGTGCCGTGAGCCTCACGCTCGAGGTCCGGATGTCGAACGACGCCGCGCAGGAGATGTACCGCCGCTTCGGCTTCGAGCCGGTGGGCGTGCGCAAGAACTACTACCAAGAGGTCAACGAGGACGCGCTCGTGATGTGGGCGCACGAGGTCGACCAGCCCGAGTACTCGGCACGGCTCGACGCGATCGAAGCCGCCATCCCCGGCGAGACCATCCTGGAGCCCCGCCTCCGTGGCTGAACGGCAGAGTCGCTGATGCGCATCCTCGGGATCGAGACGTCGTGTGACGAGACGGCCGCCGCCGTCGTCGAGGACGGTCGCGCCATCCACTCGTCGGTGGTGTCGAGCCAGATCGACCTGCACGCTCGCTACGGCGGCGTCGTCCCCGAGATCGCGAGCCGGGCGCACGTGGAGCTCATCAGCGACGTGATCGCGGAGGCGACGATCGAGGCGGGGGTCGAGCTCCGCGACCTCGACGCGGTCGCCGCCTGCCACGGCCCGGGTCTCGCCGGCGCGCTCCTCGTGGGGGTGAGCGCCGCGAAGGCGATCTCGTTGGCGACCGGCCTGCCGTACGTGGGCGTGAACCACCTCGAGGCGCATCTGTACGCGGCGTGGTTGGCCGATCCCGATCTCGAGCCCCCGCTCGCGGTGCTCATCGTGTCGGGCGGCCACACGATGGTCGTGATCATGGAGGACCACGGCCGGTATCGCATCGCGGCCGAGACCGTCGACGACGCAGCCGGCGAGGCGTTCGACAAGGTCGCGCGGTTCCTCGGGCTCGGGTATCCGGGCGGGCCCGCCATCGACCGCCTCGCGCCGTCGGGCGATGCCACCGCGATCCGGTTCCCACGCGCGATGCCGGGCGAGGCCGCGTTCTCGTTCGCGGGCCTGAAGACGGCGGTGGTGAACCACGTGCGCCGGAATCCCGACGACTCGGTGGCCGACGTGGCGGCGTCGTTCCAGGAGGCGGTCGTCGACCAGCTCGTCGACAAGCTCGTGGCCGCGGCCGATGCGGCCGACGCGCCGACGCTCGCCCTCGGTGGCGGGGTGGCCGCCAACACGCGGCTCCGAGCGAGGGTGGCGGAGGTCGCCGCGGCCGACGGTCGTGGGGTGTTCCTGCCGAGCCACGAGCTGTGCACCGACAACGGGGCGATGATCGCAGCCGCCGCATGGTGGCAGCTGCGGGCCCACGGCCCGACCCCGCTCGACCACGGCACCGACCCGAACCTGCGCCTGGTGTGACCCTCGCCTTCTTGTCGGACCCTCGCCTTGCCGATGTCCGGATCGGGCTGATACCGTTAGCACTCCTACAGCACG
The DNA here is from genome assembly GCA_036277835.1 of Acidimicrobiia bacterium. Classification (GTDB taxonomy): domain Bacteria; phylum Actinomycetota; class Acidimicrobiia; order IMCC26256; family DASPTH01; genus DASUMF01. Next base: position 3,835 of record DASUMF010000141.1, on the reverse strand, counting down.
AGTGCTAACGGCTCTGCAGGCTGCCTGAGCCGCACCAGGTGCTGGTGGGACCAGATCGCATCATCCGTCACGTCATCGTCGCCGCCTGAGCAGGCGGGACCGATCCAGCAGGAGGCACCCCTTCATGAACCTGCAACCGCTCGAGGACCGCATCGTCGTTCGTCCCAGAGAGGCCGAGGAGACGACCGTGAGCGGGCTCGTCATCCCCGACACCGCCAAGGAGAAGCCCCAGCAGGGCGAAGTCCTCGCGGTGGGCCCCGGCCGTCGGTCGGAGCACTCGGGCGACCTGATCCCGATGGACGTCGCCGCCGGCGACATCGTCCTCTACTCGAAGTACGGCGGCACCGAGGTCTCGGTCGACGGCGAGGACCTCCTCGTGCTGTCGGGTCGTGACGTGCTCGCCAAGCTCGCGGGTGGCAAGAAGAAGTAACACGATCCAACGGATCGCAGCGTGGCAGATCCGAACGAACAGGGGGCCAGGGGTGGGCGACAGCACATCCCCCGGCCCCCTGATTTCGTGGCCGGCGAACCATCGCCCTGGGCAGCGCTGACGGTCGCCGAACGGACGTTCACCGTCGCCGACGTCCGTGTCCGGCTCGCGGCGTCGCCGCCGCCGCAGCGGGTCGTCGTCGACCCGACGGGGAGCCCGGTCGGTCTCCGCGAGGCGGCGGTGCTGATCCCGATCTTCGAAGAGCGCGGCGAGGCGCGGCTGGTGCTCACCCGCCGGCCCGAGCACCTGCCCACCCACCAGGGCCAGATCGCCTTCCCGGGGGGCAAGATCGACCCGGCATCGGACGCCGACGCGTCGGCGGCGGCGCTGCGCGAAGCCGAGGAGGAGATCGGGCTCGCGCCCACGCTGGTCGAGGTGATCGCCGAGCTCGACCACCTCCCGAGCTTCGGCGGCCCGTTCGTGATCGCCCCGTTCGTGGGGATCGTCGACGGGCGGCCCCGGCTCGTCGCGTCGCCCGGTGAGGTCGACCGGGTGTTCGACGTCGCCATCTCCGAGCTGCTCGACCCTCGGACGCACTCGGTCGAGCGCTGGGACACGTTCGGTGCCGTGCGGCCGATGCACTTCTTCGTGCTCGACGACGAGACCGTGTGGGGTGCCACTGCGCGGATCCTCGCCGACGTCCTCGGACGCCTCACCGGCGTCGCCCCGTCGCCCTGATCACGGCGTCCGGTACACGGCGATCGGGGAAGCAGGGTCGCGTGCGCGCACCAGCGCGTGGAACTTCCGCGGCGCAATCGACTCGAGTCGGTCCAGGTATGCGGACAGCTCCTCGCCGTCGTGAGGGGGCGGAACGTTGCGTGGGTCGCGACCGGGGGCACGTGACAGCGCGATGGGCACGTCGCCGGCTGCGCGGCGTTGCAGGATGGCCTCGCTGCCGACGACGACCTCCAGCTCGACGGCGTCGTCGGTGTCGTCGGTGTCGAACCCCTGCTGGGCGAGCAGGAGCTCGAGGCCGGCATGGAACGTTCCCGCGTAGAACGACTGCGCGTCGGACGACAGGTGCACGTGCGACGACGTGCCAAGGTTCTCCACGATGTCGGGGACGATGCTCGCGACCTCCTCGCCCTGGCGCGCGGAGGTCTCCGCCCACGGTCCGATCCCCGCGCGGAGCGCGCTGACGCAGAGCAGCGTGAGCGCGACAGCTCCTGCGGCGAAGGCGAGCGGGCGCGCGAAGTGCCGGACGCGAACACCGACGTCGCCCCGAAGTCCGCGGAGCAGCGTCCAGATGGCGACGACCCACGAGAACGCGGCGATGACGCGGGTCCAAAAGACCATGTACACGAAGATGTCTCCGACGATGCGTGAGAGCGACACGAGGCCGACGGCGATCGCGACGAGGCAGATCACGCACAGGTTGCGAGCGAGGACGTCACGGCGACGTACGGCCAAGATGGTCGCGCCGACGAGCAGGAGGAGTCCCCACGGGATCGGCGTTCCACGCGGGTCGAGGACGTCTGCGAACTTGACCGGCTCCGCGAACCCGAGCCAGGGCCCCCGCTCCGAGAGGGCGAGACCCATGATTCGGCTCGCGGTTCGCCAACCGGCGTGGGGGTTGTCTTCCAGGAAGAACTCCGCGAGCTCGCGGAGGTTGCCTCCTCCGTGCTCGAGCGCATCGAGCACCGGTGCCGCCCACAAGACGACGAGGACGAGCAGCGTCACGAGGAGTGGACGTCGTGCCGGAACGTCGTGCGTCTCACGTGTCCGACGATCGACCCACCACAGCGCCCCGGCCGTCGTCGCGATCACGATCACGACGAGCGCGTACCCCACGTGAGCCTGGACCACGAGCGTGCCGAACGCCGCGAGCCATGGCAGGTCGCCGAGGTTCCCGACCGAGACCGACCAGGCCAGCGCGAGGAAGCACGCGAACGCCAGCAACGCGAGGTTCGGGTTCCACGTGTACCACAGCCATGAGGTCCCGAGCGTCCACATGGCGAAGCCGACGCACGCGAGGCACGCGACCGCGAACGCGGTGCCGGCGACCCGCCACAGGGTCCGGGCGAGCACGACCACCGAGAGCGCGTTGACGAGCACCGACCCGACGAGCAGCGCGTCGCTCGTCGACCCGAGGATCCGGTACGGCAATGCCTGGAGGTAGAAGAGGACAGGACCCGGGTGCGACCAGCCGAACTTCGAGTATGCGCCGACCAGGGGCGTGTCGGAGGTGAAGACATCGCCGACCCGCAGGCCCATGATCGCGTTGTCGCCGATGGGCACCCACTGTTGCCACGGGCCGCGGCAGGCGAGGATCGCGAGGGGGACGAGGGCGATGGCGGCGAGCGCGACCCACCGACCACCCTCTCGGCGCCCCTGCACGCGTGGAGCCTACCGACTGATCGGGCCGCTGCTGCCTCGGCGACGCCACCCCGCGGGTCCTCGCGAACTTCCTCGGACGCCTCCCGGCGTCGAGCCGGCGCGGTGATGCAGCAGTAAGCTGAAACCTTCCCATGAGGCGCCCGAGAGGCGCCGAGGCACCTGCGAGAGGTGCCGCAAGGAGGCGCTCGGTGGAAGTCGAGATCGGCATCGGCAAGTCCGGTCGACGGGCCTACGGGTTCGACGACATCGCGATCGTCCCCAGCCGGCGGACGCGCGACCCGGAAGATGTCGACATCTCGTGGGAGCTCGACGCGTTCCGCTTCGGGCTGCCGGTGATCGGCGCCGCGATGGACGGTGTGCTCTCGCCCGCGATCGCGGTGCAGATGGGCAACCTCGGCGGCATGGGCTGCCTCAACCTCGAAGGCATCTGGACGCGCTACGAGGATCCCGAGTCGCTGCTCGAGGAGATCGCCGAGCTGCCGCCGGAGAAGGCGACGCGGCGCATGCAGGAGATCTACGCGGAGCCGATCCGAGACGAGCTCATCGGACAGCGCATCCGTGAGATCAAGGACGCCGGCGTCGTGGCGTGCGCGTCGCTCACCCCGCAGCGGGTCGAGAAGTATGCGAAGCACGTGCTCGAGGCCGAGCTCGACCTGCTCGTCATCCAGGGCACCGTCGTGTCGGCGGAGCACGTCTCGAAGACGGCTGACGCGCTCAACCTCAAGCGCTTCATCCGCGAGTTCGACATCCCCGTGATCGTGGGCGGGTGCGCGTCGTACTCCACCGCGCTGCACCTCATGCGCACCGGCGCCGTCGGCGTGCTCGTCGGCGTCGGCCCGGGCCACGCGTGCACCACGCGTGGCGTGCTGGGCATCGGCGTGCCGCAGGCCACGGCGATCGCCGACGCCGCGGGCGCGCGCATCCGTCACCTCGACGAGACGGGCGTGTACGTGCACGTCATCGCCGACGGTGGGATGCGCACGGGCGGCGACGTCGCCAAGGCGATCG